>NZ_RYYM01000009.1:0-78608 GCF_004379075.1 Campylobacter sp. US25a | reverse complement strand
GAAGCTTCATCGTTCGACTTGCATGTATTAGGCACGCCGCCAGCGTTCACTCTGAGCCAGGATCAAACTCTCCATAAAAATTATAGATAGTTTAATCTTTTTCTTCAAAGAAAAAGTTATAAAAGATTAAAAGAAAAGCTTTTAATCTTTTTAAATTAGATTGAATAGATTTTACATAATTACTTATGCCTAAATCTTTCTGGCTCAATCGATCACTTATTTAGATTTCAAAGATTGACTAATAAGATTTGAATAACAATACTAAATTAAAAGAACAAAACAAAAAATCATTTTTAAAAGAAAAGTTTTTAAATTAAAAAACAAGATTTATAAAAAAGCTTTTAGTTTATAAGATAAAAACCAAAAGAGTTAATTTATAAAATCTACTAAGCTAGTGAAACTTTATAATTTAAAAGATTTTAAGTCCTTTTTTCAAAAAAAAGGAAATGAAAGTATAACCAATTAAACTTAAAAGGGGATTAAATAAAGGATTAAATAGTATAAATATTTGTGTAAGTATTTATATAAGTATTTGGTGGGTTGAAAAATGGGGGTTATATTTTAATGATAATAAAAAATGCAAGATATAATATACTATTATTAGGATTAAAAGGCTTGACTTAGGGAAGATAATTTCCCTAAGTTTAGAAATATTTAAAAAATTTAATATTTTAAAAAATACTCTTGAATTTTTTTAGGATCACTTGTTTTTGTAAGCGCTAACATAAGTAAAACTCTTGCTTTTTGAGGGTTTAAATCTTCAGCACTAATAAAACCTAATTTTTTATCTGAATCACTCACAGCAACACGCCCTGCCACAACCCTTGAACTTACAACAACATCAAGTCCTTTTTTCATAAGCTCTTTTAAAACATTTTTTTGATCTTCATGTATACTTCCTGCACCACTACCTGCAACAACTATACCCTTAGTTCCATGTTCAAATAAAGCTTTTGCAGCGACACCACTACCATCATTTGAATAGCTATAAAGAATATCTACTTTTGGCAAACTTGTGAGTTTGCTTACATCAAAAGGAGCGTTTTTTGTATGAGCTTTAGTAACATTATTATAGAAAAAGACTTTACCATCTACTATATAACCCAAATCCCCAAAATCAGGAGAAGAGAAAGCATCAACATTTAAACTATGGGTTTTTACCACGCCTCTAGCACTTAAAATTTTATCATTCATAGCTACCATAACACCCTTACCCTTAGACTCTTTATCAGCAGCTAATGCTACAGCATTGTAAAGATTTTTTGGCCCATCTGCACTTATAGCAGTTGATGGACGCATAGCGCCAACTAAAACTACAGGCTTATCGCTTTTAATGGTTAAATTTAAAAAATAAGCAGTTTCTTCCATAGTGTCAGTACCATGAGTTATAACCACACCATCCACCCCTTCGGCAAAAAGCTTATTGATTTCTTTAGCGAGCTTTAGCCAAATTTCATCACGCATATTTGAACTATCGATATTTGCTATTTGTTCCCCGCTAATATTAGCTAAATCTTGAATTTGTGGAACTGCTTTGATTAAAACATCTACACCAACAACCCCAGCTGTATAACCTGTTGTGGCAACAGCACTATCAATAGAACCTGCTATCGTTCCACCTGTTGCTAAAATAGCAATCTTTGGTTTAGCTTCTGCCATACATGCTCCTATAGATAAAAATACTAATACACACAATAGTAACTTTTTCACAATTCTCCCCTTATTTTGTTAAAATTCGTTTCATTAATGAAACTTATATAATATTAATAAATAATAAATAAAAATTTTATAAATTTTATAAAATTTCTTTAATAACAAATTGTGGAGTTACTAATCCTCTAAATTCATTCTTAGAAATACTTCCAAGCAAAGAAATATTTTGATTCAATTCTGGCTCTTTATCAAAATTAAAAAATAAAGCTTCTATGGTTTTATTTTCCTTGGTTAAAATAAGCTTTAAGTGTTTTTCATCTTTACCTAGAAGTTTTTTATTTTTTACACAAAGATTTTCTAAAACAAAAAAAGGTCGTGGATTTTTATGTCCAAAAGGTTCAAAAGATTCTAAAATTTCAAGCATTTCAAAATCAATTTCACTAGGTTCTAAGATTCCTAAAATTTCATCTGTATCCAAAAATTCACTTTCAGAAATTTGCGAACATTCTTTTTTGATTTTATTTTTAAATTGTTCAAAATTTTCAGAGTTTAAACTGATTCCAGCAGCACCTTTATGACCACCATAATTGCTTAATATAGAATTTGTCTTAGAAATTAAAGCTAAAATATCAATCTTGCCAACACTTCTTGCGCTACCTTTTAAGTGTTCTTCATTTTGAGAAAATACAAAAGCAGGTTTATTAAAATGTTTAGCTAAACGACTTGCTACAATCCCTAAAACCCCTTCATGCCAATTTAAACCCGATACCACAATACAAGAATCGTTTTCATCGATTTGATTTAAACTATCTTCAAAAAGCTGTTTTTCTTCATCTTTACGACTTTCATTAAAACTAACAATTTGCTCTAGATATTCTAAAGCTTTATTAAAATCTTTAGTGTGTAAAAATTCATAAGAAATACTTGCATCATCCATTCTTCCAGCACTATTTATAAGCGGAGCAATTAAAAATCCTATATTATCAAGAGCAAATTTATCCTTTTGATAATAATGCTTAATAGCCCGAAAAGCAGCTCTTTTAGATTTGTTAATATGATCTATACCACGCCTTACTAAAGCACGATTTAAATCTCTAAGCTCCATCATATCTGCAATAATTGCAATCGCCAAAAGTTCTAAAAATTTACTCATATCGTATTTAAGCTTGCAAACTTCTTTTAAAGCTGCTATCAAATACCATGCCACTTGAGCTCCACAAATTTCAATTTCTGGAAAATCACAATCTTTTTGCTTTGGATTGATAATGGCAAAAGCATCAGGCAAAACATCTTGAGGCATATGATGATCAGTGATAATCAAATCTATATTTTTTTCTTTGCAGAGTTTGGCTGCTTCAAGAGCAGCTATTCCATTATCTACTGTTATTATTAAATTCACATCAAGTTCGTTGATAATCTCAGCATTTAATCCATATCCATCTTTAAAACGATTTGGAATTCTTACTATATAATCAAAACCTATATCATCGAAAAATTCTGCCATAATAACACAAGAAATGATTCCATCAACATCATAATCCCCTACTATGGCGACTTTCTCATTTTTTTCTACAGCTTCTTTGATGCGATTAGCTGCTTTATATGCATCCTTTAAACAGCATGGCAAAGGCAGATCACAAAGTTTGGTATGCAAATCTTTTTCAAAGCGTGAAGCCAAAATTTTTTTAATTTCATTTTTATTAATTATCTTCATAGTTTATAGCTGCCTTGATAAAACCGCAAATCACAGGATTAACATGCTCAAGTCTTGATGTAAATTCTGGATGAAACTGCACAGCCAAGAAAAAAGGATGACAGTTAAGCTCAACTGCTTCGATCAATCCTTTGCTTTCGCCACTTACAATCAAACCGTGTTTTTCAAAATCTACCCTATATTTTGGATTTGCTTCATAACGGTGGCGGTGGCGTTCTTTTACACTTTTTGCTTCATTATAAACCTTAGCCAAAAGGGATTTTTCCTTGATATCACATTTATAAGCCCCTAAACGCATAGTTCCGCCTAAAGGAGTTTTTGCAGTACGAATTTGTTTTTCTCCATTTGTATCCATAAATTCATCAATCAAATAAACCACAGGATTTTGGCATTTCTCATCAAATTCACTTGAATTTGCATCTTTAAGTTTTAATACATTTCTAGCAAATTCCACCAAAGCAAGCTGCATACCCAAACAAATTCCTAAAAAAGGAATTTTATTTTCTCTTGCGTATTGAATGGCTTTTATCTTGCCTTCTACACCACGATATCCAAATCCCCCTGCAACTAAAATTCCACTCACATCTTTAAATACTTCAGCACTTTCCATATTTTCAAGTTTTTCACTATCTACCCATTTTAACTCCACTTTAGTATCTAGGGCTGCACCTGCATGTATAATAGCTTCAGTAAGGCTTTTATAGCTTTCTTTTAAATCCACATATTTGCCTACAAAAGCGATTTTAACTTCATTGCTTGGAGCTATAACTCTTTTTACCAAAGAGTCCCAATTTTCCATATTAGGTTTTAAATTTTTCAAATCCAAAATTTCAGCAATAGGACTTAAAATATCTTGCTTTAAAAAATTAAGTGGAATTTGATAAATACTAGCCGCATCAACACTTTCTATCACGCAATTTTTTTCCACCCCACAAGAAATAGCAATTTTATCTTTTAAATCTCTATCAAGAGCTTTTTCACTACGACAAATAATCATATCAGGACTAATACCTATGCGTCTTAACTCGCCTACACTATGTTGAGTTGGCTTTGTTTTTAATTCCCCTGCAGCCTTGATAAAAGGTACTAGAGTAAGATGAATATTCATAGCATTATTTTTACCCACTTCCAAACGCAAAGCACGAATGGCTTCTAAAAAAGGCAAGCCTTCTATATCCCCAACAGTTCCGCCTATTTCAACGATGAGTATATCTTTGCCTTCTCCTGCTTTTTTAATGCGATCTTTGATTTCTCCTACTATATGAGGGATAACTTGAATGGTTTTGCCAAGATATTCTCCACGCCTTTCTTTTTCAATCACACTTTGATAAACGCGTCCTGTAGTAAAGTTATTATCTTGAGATAAACTCTCATCCAAAAAACGCTCATAATGCCCCAAATCAAGATCCGTTTCTGCTCCATCATCAGTTACAAAAACTTCTCCATGCTCAAAAGGACTCATAGTACCTGGATCGACATTAATATAAGGATCAGCTTTTAAAATACTCACTTTAAGACCTGAATTTTTTAAAAGTGTTGCAATACTTGCTGCGGCTATCCCTTTACCCAAAGAACTTAAAACTCCACCTGTTACAAAAATATATTTTGTTTGTTTCATTGATAATAAGCCTTATTTTTTTATCTAATTATAACTTGATAAAACTTTTTATTTCATTAGAATTTTAAGTAAAAAATGCAAGAATTACAAAAAATATTTTTATCAAAAAAGGAATAAGCATGCAAATCACTTTACTTTTTCACACTCCATTATCTGTTTGTTCTCATGCAACAAGAACTTGTTGGCAAAGCTTTGAAAAAGGCGATTGCGGTGGCGAAAAAGATAAAGAACTTATCGATCGTGTGGGTAATAAATTCAAACACGCTTCAACCTTAGAGCATTTAAACTATACTTTTTATATACAAGGGATTTCAAGAGCTTGTTTGCAAGAAGTCGCAAGACACCGTCACACTAGTCCTAGTGTAAAAAGCACGCGTTATACCTTAAAAGAACTTCGCAATGAAGGTGAGTTTAAAATAGGAGATTTTGAAAATGCAAGCCGTTATCTTGTGCTTTGTGGTAATGAAGAGGTTGATAACGCAAGCATTAAAGCCTTAGAAAATTTACGCACTATTTTACAAAAAAGCATTAGTCTAGATATAGCCAAATACTGCTTACCAGAAAGCTATAAAACCGAACTTACACTAACGATTAATGCAAGAAGTTTACAAAATTTTATATCTTTGCGTAGTTCAAAATCAGCTCTTTGGGAGATTAGAAATTTAGCAAATGCTTTATTTGAAGCCTTACCACAAGAACACAAATTTATATTTGAACATTGCCTACATAAAGATATAGAATAAATCATACTAATTTTATCTTATTTAAAATATTTTTATGCTACCATTTATAAAATCAAGCTTTATGCAAGTATATTTTCATATACCTTGTGCTTGATTATAGTTTCTTATAAGGACTTTTTATGGATAAACAATTTTTTAAAGATTTTCTAATGCTTTCACAAGCTCATACTATAGCTACTCTTGCTATACTTTGTGTTGTTTTTTACGCATTAAAAAAAATGCGGGATATAAAAATCAATTTTTCTCTTCGCATGCTATTTGCGCTTTTAATGGGTTTGGGGTTTGGTTTTGCTTTGCAATATTTGGCAAATTTTCCAGATGCTAAAGAAGCAAGTAATATTCTTTGGTATAGTGAAACAAAACATTGGTTTGCATTTGTAAGTTCTGTTTTTGTAGCTTTTATAAAAATGCTGGTTGTTCCTCTTGTAAGCATTTGCATTATAAAAGTAATTATAGAAATTGATAAAAATATCAAAATATCCTCCTTGCTTGGAATAAGTCTTTTTTGGATACTCTTTAGCACAGCCATAGCTGCAACCTTGGGTATATTTTTAGGTTATAGTTTTGATTTAGGAAGTAATTTTGCCATACATGAAGGAGATAAACAAATTCGCGAAATTCAAACTTTTTCAAATATTATACTAGGGCTAATACCTAGCAACATCATTACGGCTATTAATAAAGAAAATATTATAGCTATTGTCATTTTTTCTTTTTTTATAGGAATTAGTGCTAAAAAAATTTCTAAAAAAGAAGAGTATGAACAAGCCTTTAAAAGTTTTCATAATTTTATCCTAACCTTTTATAATATTATGATGAACATGACTGCTACAGTTATTAGATTTATGCCTTATGCTGTAGTTTGTATGATGGCTAATGTGCTTTTAAGCAATGGTTTTGAAGCTATCAAAACAGCTGGACTTTTTATAATGCTTATTTATATGGCTATGTTTATAATGTTTGGGGTGCATTTTTTACTTCTTGCTTCACAAGGGTTAAACCCTATAAAATATGTAAAAAAAGCCTTTCCTGTATGGTTATTTGCATTTAGCTCAAGATCTTCTTTAGGCACTTTGCCTATGACCACTTCAACTTTACAAAATAAATTTGGAGTTAATTCAGCTATAGCTAATTTTGTAGCATCTATAGGTACAACAACAGGACTTAATGGTTGTGCGGGATATTTTCCAGCTTTAGCAGCAGTTTTTGTAGCTTTTGCTACACATACACATATTGATTTTACATTTGCTTTAATGATAGTTTTGGTAGCTGTTATTGGATCCTTGGGTATAGCTGGGGTACCTGGAAGTGCAACTATGGCAGCTTCTATTATGCTAGCAGGGATTGGATTTGGTAATAATTTTGTCATGCTAAGTTTGATTTTAGCCATAGATCCTATTATAGATATGGCAAGAACAGCAAGCAATGTCTCAGGAGCTATGACTTCGGCACTTTGTACTGCAAAAAATCTAAAAGCTCTAGATAAAGAAATTTACAATTCTTAATCTTTTAAAACCCAATGCTTTTCATTGGGTTTTAGTATTTATTGGCAACCTTCACATTCTATGCTACGATCTGCAACATTGACTTTTTCACTATCAGGGCTTTCACTTCTTAAATAATAAGTAGATTTTACTCCAAGCTCCCAAGCGAGTTGATAAATTTCATTTAAATATCCCCCACTTGCTTTATCAAGTGATAAAAAGATATTTAAACTCTGCCCTTGATCGATCCATTTACCACGCACAGCAGCAGCCTTTACAAGAATTTTTTGATCAAGTTCGTAGGCTGGAGTATAGTATTGCCAAGTATCAAGGCTTAAATTTGGCACAACAACAGGTATCATACCACTTAAATTTTGTTCAAACCACTTTCTTTTGTAAACAGGTTCTATAGTCTGCGTAGTACCCACCAAGATAGAAATAGAAGAAGTAGGCGCAATGGCCATCAAATAACCATTTCTCATACCATCTTTTTTAACTTTTTCTCTAAGTTTAACCCAGTCGCATTCACTTTGATCAAATAAGCCCTCTCTTAAAGTTAAAGCTTTAGCCTTAGGACTTGCTACATCAATAGGAAAAATCCCCTTGCTCCAATTTGATCCTTCAAAATCTTCATAAGAACCTTTTTCAAGAGCTAAATTTGAACTCGCATTAATAGCCTCAAAGCTAATTTGCTCCATAATCTCATCGATTTTATTTAAATGCTCATCGCTTCCCCAATGAATCTTAGCCTCAGCAAGCATTTGTGCCTCGCCCATAACTCCAAGACCTATGGCACGAGATTTTAAATTTGTATCTTTTACTTTTCTATGAGGATAAAAATTTAAATCAATTACATTATCAAGCATACGAATAGCTGTTGGAACAACACGCTCTATATCTTCTTTAGTATATACTTTGCTAAGATTTATACTTGCTAAATTACAAACGGCTGTTTTTCCATCATTTTTATATTTTTCCACTATATAAACTTTATTACCTTCAATACTATCTAAAGTTGAGATTTTTTTGGCTGGTTTTTCATATCCCCCATCGATCACAACCTTTTGCTCTTCATCAAAATGAAGCTCATCTCCATTTTCAAAAACTACTTTAATTTGATAATAATTTGGCTCGGTATTTTGAAAAATTTCAGTACATAAATTTGAACTTCTAATAATTCCTACATGAGCATTTGGATTTGCTCTGTTGGCACTATCTTTAAAACATAAAAATGGCAAGCCTGTTTCAAAATAATTTAGCAAAATTTTCTTCCAAAGCTCTTTAGCTTCTACGATTTCTTTGGTAATGCTTTCATCTTTTTCATATTCTTCATAGCGTTTTTCAAAAGCTTCACCATACAAATCACACAAATCCGCTGTATCTGCAGGATCAAAAAGAGTCCATTTATCATTAGCTCTTACTCTTTTCATAAAAAGATCATTGATCCATAAAGCAGGGAAAAGTTCATGAGCACGGCGTCTTTCTTCGCCTGAATTTTTACGCAAATCAATAAAATCACTTATATCCATGTGCCAAGGTTCTATATAAACCGCTATAGCCCCTTTTCTGGTTCCTAGTTGATCTACTGCCACGGCAATATCATTAGTAATTTTCAAGAAAGGTATAATCCCTCCTGCGGCATTTTTATGCCCATCTATGCTTCCACCCATAGCACGCACTTTAGACCAATCCCAACCTATACCACCACCAAATTTAGAAAGCAAAGCCATTTCTTGATAAGAATCAAAAATACCTTCAATATTATCAGGGGTTGATCCTATATAACAAGAGCTAAGCTGATGGCGTGTTGTTCTTGCATTAGATAAAGTCGGAGTTGCAAGCATGAGTTCAAATTTAGAAATAAGATCGTAAAATTTCTTCGCCCATTCTTGAGGATTAAATTCATTCTGCGCTAAAAACATCGCAATGGCCATAAACATTTGCTGAGGAAGTTCTATAGGCATACCTTTACTATCTTTAATCAAGTATCTATCATATAAAGTTTTAATACCAAGATAAGTAAATTGCATATCGCGTTCAGGTTTAATATAAGCATTTAAATCATCTAAATCATATTTTTCTTTAAGACCAAGTAAAATTCTTCCTTCTTTTTCACCCTTTTGAAAATACTCACGCAAATGATTATAGCGATTCATACCATTAACTTTTTTATATAAATCAAATAAAAAAAGTCTAGCTGCAACAAAGGTCCAATTTGGACAATCAATATCTATCTTATCTACTGCAGTTTTAATTAAAGTTTTTTGAATTTCTTCAGTTGAAATTCCATCACGAAATTGAATCTTTGCATCAAGTTCAAGTTCGCTTAAATTCACACCTTCTAAATCTTTTACAGCATCAGAGGTGCATTTTTTGATCTTAGAAACATCCAATTCTTCTGTACGACCATTTCTTTTAATAACTTTCATTGCCTTCCTTGCTTTTTATTTAAATGTTCTTTTAAAAATTGCATCAACATTTTTTGTATAGTAGTTATAATCGAAACATTTTCTTATATCCTCTTCGCTCAAACTTTTTCTTAAATCTTCATCGCTTAAAAGCGCTAACAAAAACAAACTTTCATTTTTTTCATTGATAGCAGCCTTGCCATTTTGCAAATCTGCCCAAACTTTCATAGCGTTTCTTTGAACTATTTTATAAGCTTCTTCACGACTAATGCCTTTAAATGGAAGCTCTAAAAGCACCCTTCCTGAAAATACAAGCCCGCCTGTAAGATTTAAATTTTTCATCATATTTTCAGGATAAACCAAAAGCTTATCAATCAAATTTGTAAGACGCATAAGCATAAAATCAGCCGTGATAAAAGCATCAGGCAAAATAAATCTTTCAACGCTAGAATGAGATATATCTCTTTCATGCCAAAGTGCAACATTTTCCAAAGCTGGAGTTACAAAAGATCTAAGCACACGACAAAGTCCTGTGATATTTTCACTTAAAACAGGATTTCTTTTATGTGGCATAGCTGAACTTCCTTTTTGTCCTACACTAAAATACTCCTCAGCCTCATAAACTTCAGTTCTTTGAAAATGTCTTATGGCTACAGCGATTTGCTCACAACTTGAAGCTAAAATCGCAATAGCAGAAATAACTTGAGCGTAACGATCTCTTTGAATCACCTGATTTGAAACAGGAGCGGCTTTAAGACCTAAATTTTTACAAACTTCTTCTTCAAATTCCAAAGGTGCATGAGCAAAATTTCCCATTGCACCGCTGATTTTTCCATAGCTTATCACTTCTTTTGCATGTTCTAAAAGCTCTTTTGCATGCAAAATTTCATCATACCAAATAGCTAACACCAAACCAAAAGTGATAGGCTCTCCATGAATTCCATGACTTCTTCCTACCATTAAGGTGTTTTTATGCTCCAAAGCACGCTTTTTGATCACTTCTAAAAGCAAAGAAACATCTTCTAAAATAAGCTCCAAACTCTCTTTTATCTGTAAAGCAACAGCTGTATCTATACAATCAGAACTTGTCATTGCATAATGCACAAAACGACTCTCTTCTCCCAAACTTTCACTTACACTTGTAAGAAAAGCGATAACATCGTGTTTTGTGGTTTTTTCTATTTCGTCTATTCTTGCAATATCAAATTTTGCATTTTTAAGAATTTTTTCGCAGTCTGTGTCATTAATGAGACCGAGTTTATTCCAAGCTTTTACAGCAGCTAATTCTACTTTTAACCACGCATCATATTTTGCTTGCATGTCCCATTTTTTAGCCATGATTTCTCTGCTATATCTTTCAACCATCTTTGAAACCTTTTTAGCTATAATTTTATATTTTAAAAAACGGAAATTATATCAAATTATCCTAAGAAAGTTATTAAATGGCCTACATAAAAATAAAACTCTCAAATAATGGAAAAAAGGCGTTTCAAGTCCTTATGGAAAATTTAAAAATTAGCATAAATGAAGCACAAAAACTCATAGACAAAAAAAGACTTTTTTGTGATGGAATTTTAGTAGAAGAAAAGAATAAAATTTTAAATGGTTTAGTAGAGCTTATAGTCTATGAAAACAACCCCAAAGGAGTAGAAATTGTCTTTGAAAATGAAGACTTTGCCATACTTGAAAAAGAAAGTGGGATCTTAAGCCATCCAAATGGTAGACATTGCAAATACAGTCTTAGTGATGAAATTTGGCATCTTTGGGGAAAAGAAGCTTGCGTAACACACAGGCTCGATAAAGAAACGAGCGGACTTATACTTATAGCCAAAAATAAAAAAGCACAAATTGATCTTAAAAGCTTATTTGAAAAAAAACTAGTTCAAAAAGAATACCTTGCTCTAGCTCATGGAAAAATAGAAGAAAATTTTATAGTTGATAAAGCTATAAATTTAACTAAAAACTACGATGATGTAAAAACAAGAATGCAAATTTGCAAAGAAGGAAAACAGGCTATCACTGAATTTGAAATTTTAGAATACTTTCCTAAAATCAACGCTACTCTTTTACTTTGCAAACCCTTAACAGGCAGGCAACACCAAATAAGAGTGCATTTGCACTATAAAAACCATACTATTTTAGGAGATCCGCTTTATGGGCTTAGCAAAGAACAAATCGAAAGCATTTTAGATGAAAAATTAAATCCTAAAGAACGCTTAAAACTTACAGGTGCCTTGCGTTTGTGTTTGCATTCTTATCGTTTGAAATTTCAATATAAAAATCAAAATTTTGATATCAACTCAAAAATAAACAT
Source organism: Campylobacter sp. US25a (assembly GCF_004379075.1). NCBI lineage: Bacteria > Pseudomonadati > Campylobacterota > Epsilonproteobacteria > Campylobacterales > Campylobacteraceae > Campylobacter > Campylobacter sp. US25a. The sequence continues at coordinate 66,674 of NZ_RYYM01000009.1, read as the reverse complement.
AAAAGAAATTTTCAACAATTCCATAAAATAAAATGATGTTTCACTACGCTACAATCAATCACTTTTTTACCAAATTTTAAAACAAAAAAATAATTCTTGCTAAAACTTTAAGTATAATTAAATAAAAAAGCGAGATTTTCTAATGAAATTTGTTAATTTTATACAGGATCAAAAACCCAATCTAGGAGTACTAAATTCTAGTGGAAAAATTGTAAGTTTTGCTGATCTTGGCATTGAAACTAACGATATGAATGAATTTATTATCTATTTTGATAAATTTAAACACAAGCTTACAGACTTGGATTCTAAAATAGCCTATGAAATTCCAAAAGAAAATTATCTAGCCCCTATTATAGAACCTCGTCAAGATATTATATGTCTTGGGATTAATTTTTTAGATCATGCCAAAGAATCTGCCAAATTTAAGGGTGAAAAATTTGAAGAAAGAGAATATCCTGTATATTTTGGAAAACGCTGCAATCAAGCTACGCCACCTTTTGGCGATATACCTTTACATGCAGATGTAACTTCTCAGCTTGATTATGAATGTGAGCTTGCATTTATTTTAAGTAAAGATGCTTATAAAATCAAAGCTAAAGATGCAAAAAATTATATCTTTGGCTATACTATTATCAATGAAATTTCAGCTCGCGAACTTCAAAAACGCCACAAACAATTCTACCGAGCAAAAAGTCTTGAAGGTAGCACTATAATGGGACCTTATATCACAAGCGTAGATGAAATTTCTTATCCTCCTAAACTCCAACTTCAAAGCTATGTCAATGATGAACTGCGCCAAAACTCTAATACCCAATTGTTTATTTTTGATATTGCTTATGTCTTAGAAGAACTTAGCACAGGCATGCTTTTAAAAGCTGGAAGTATTATATCTATGGGAACTCCTAGTGGAGTGGGCATGGGGTTAAATCCACCTACTTTTTTAAAATCAGGAGATAAAGTACGTTGTGTCATAGAAAATTTAGGAGAACTTTGCAATAAAATAAAAAAACATTAAATAAAAAATATCAATATATTAAACAATTTACCAAAATTAAAGTATAATGACATTCTGAGAAATTTAAACTTAAGGTAGAAATTTATTATGAAAAAAATAATAATAATTTTATGTTTATCTTATGCAAATATAGTCTTTGCAGTAGATATGATAACCCCTATTCCAAATTCCATCCCTTATGATAAAGAAAAAGCTAAGCTTGGAAAAAGTCTTTATATGGATAAAAGCTTATCCAAAGATGGAAAAGTTTCATGTAATACCTGCCATAGGCTTGATCAACACGGCGTTGATGGACTTGAATTTTCAATAGGAACCGATAATCAACTTGATAAACCTTTTAACACTCCCACAACCTTTAACTCTGTATTTAATTTTGTGCAATTTTGGAATGGTAGAGCCAAAGATTTAGCAGAACAAGCAAAAGTGCCTTTTTTTAATCCAAAAGAAATGGGACTAAGTCCTGAACTTCTCTTACAAAAAGTTAATTCTAATGAAGATTACGTAAAAACTTTTAAAAAACTTTATGGAGAAGTTACGGTAGAAAACATAGCTCTTGCAGTTGCAGAATTTGAAAAAACCTTAATCACTCCAAATTCTCCTTTTGATCGCTATCTTAGCGGAGATCAAAATGCTATTTCAGCTCAAGCTAAAAAAGGTTATGAAGATTTTAAAGCTAATGGCTGCATTTCTTGTCATCAAGGTCAAAATATAGGTGGAAATATGTTTCAAAAAATCGGTATTTTTGAAGAATACCCAAATCAAGAAGATTTAGGACGCTATGAAATCACAAAAAGAGAAGCTGATAAAATGATATTTAAGGTTCCTAGTTTAAGAAATATAGCCAAAACCGCGCCTTATTTTCATGATGGTTCTATACCTACTTTAGATGCTTGTGTTCAGTTTATGGCTTACTATCAACTAGGAAAATTTTTAGATCAAAAAACAGTTGATAATATAGTTGCATTCCTAGAAAGCTTGACAGGAGAATATCATGACAAATAAAAAAAGTTCATTTTTGATAAAATTTATTATTTTATCTACGCTAGTTTTAGCTTTTATTCTTGTTTTGCTAGGTATTATTTTTAACAACTACTCCTCATCTAAAGATAATAAAGACTTAATAAACATAGTTCAGCAGCTACAAATTTCAGATGAAAAAATCAATTCCGTTTTTCAAAATAGTTTTAATTTTATTAACTATGATCCAAGTGTTCAAGCAATAAAAAAAATGCAAGAAAACTTTAAAAAACTTAAAACTTTTGGGATTGATATAAGCAAAGCGGAAGAAATTTTTAATGCCAAACTAATCCAGCTTAATTATTTCAAATCCGCAAATTCCATAGCGGTAAATTCAAAACTTTATTTGTTTGAATTAGCTAAAAATTATTTTGAAGAATTAGAACAAAACCATGAAACAAATAAAAACAACTATAGAACAATGAGCTCCATGTTAAGCGTTCTTTCAACTGAAAGTATTTTGCAAAAAACAACACTCAATCAACTCAACAGCCTTATGAAAGAAATCAAAAACGATACAAAAAGTGAAAATTTACAACTTTTTCTAAAACACTATAAAATGATTGTAAAACAGATTTCTATTATGCAAGATAATTCTTCTATTTATGAGAATAATTCTCTTATGAAAGAGTTAAAACAACTTAACGCTTTCACTCAAAATGCTGTAGAACAATCTAATTTATTTAAATTTTATATCGCTTTAACAGTATTTGGAATCACTCTTGTATTATTTGTATTTTTTATTTTATTAACACTAAAAAAAGTCATCATGCCAATTCATACTTTAGAAAAACTAAGCGCTAATTTAGCTAGTAAAGAAGCCAATCTACACTCTCGTTTAAATATAGATCCAAAAAGCGAACTTGGACAAAGTGCTCAATATATTAATTCATTTATATCCACCGTTCAAAACTCAATCATAGAAGCCATAGAAAATGCCAAATCAAGTCATCAAAATTCACAAAAGCTCAAAAACAACTCTATGATGCTTGAAAACAGTTCTAATTCACAACATGAACAAATTCAAGGCGTTAAAGAAATCACCTATGTCTTAGATGATCATATCAATCTTGCGGGAAATTTAGCACAAGAAAGCATAGAAAATATGCAAGATATGCACATACTGATGGATAAGGTAGAACTTACTCTATCTGAACTTGTAAATTTAATAAATGAAAATAATGAAAAAGAGCAAAATATAGTAGCCAATATGGATAATCTAACTCAAAGTGCAGATAACATCATAGAAATTACAAGTTCTATTAGAGATATAGCCGATCAAACCAATCTACTTGCCTTGAATGCAGCTATTGAAGCTGCAAGAGCGGGCGAACATGGACGCGGTTTTGCAGTTGTTGCTGATGAAGTAGGTCAACTTGCCGATAAAACAAGTAAATCTCTTTTAAATATAAATGCTACTGTTAATGCTATAGTCCAACAAATCAATGACAACAAAGCCTTGATGGATCTTATCCATGATTCTATGAAAGAAACCTCTTTAAAAACCAATGATTTACAACAAGAACTTGTAAATTCTATGCATAAACTAGAAAGCTCTATAGAATCAACCCAAACCATGAAAGATAAAAGCATGGAAGTAAAAGATAAAATGCTTATCCTAGGAACAAGCATAGACAAGGTTAATGAACTTGCAAATTCTGTTAAAGATTTATCATCCGAAATCAATAATATCTCTCAAAATGTTCTAAATGGTGCGTCTAAACTCTCTGAAAAATTAAGTAGCTTTCAGTAACTTTTTTCGTGTTAATTTAAATTAACACGAAATTTTAATAAAAAATTTATCTTTAATTTATGTTTTTAAAGTAAAATTAACGGTTTTTATTTCATAAGGAGATACTATGGAGTTTCTTGAACTTTTATTAGTTTTAATCGCCTTGATACTGATTATCAAAAAACCAGAAAAAGAAAATTTGGCTTTTGGTTTAGTAATGGTAGCTTGGCTTTTAATGGTTTTTTTCTATGTTGGCCACAAAACAGGCGCACTATTAACAATAATGAATCTGTAAGGGAGGGCTAAATGAACGAAATCAATAAAACAAAAAATTTCTACACACTAATGTGTTTAGCAGGCTTTTTGATCATACTCTTACCTGTAGGTATTGCAAATTTTGTATTTGGTTATATGTTGGGTGATAGTCCCTGCACACTTTGCTGGGGACAAAGAGAAGCAATGATCTTTATCGGTGTGATGGCGCTTTTCATTGTTCGTTATGGTATGAAAGGTAAATACCTTGCTGCTCTTTTAATCATGACAGCAGTAGGCCTTTATCAATCTTTTGCTCACTATGGCAATCACGCTCATAGAGATTTAGATCAAGGTTTTGGTTTAGCAGTTTTTGGTATCCATACTTATTTTTGGGCTGAAGTGGTATTTTGGGCTGTTGTATTGCTTTTAGGTGTGATTTTTGCTTTTGCTCCTAAATTTAATGCTTTTGAAGCAGAATTAAATGGAGAAAAATTTAGAAAATATACGAAATTTTCTCTCGCAGCTGTAGTTATCAGTGCGATTGTAGTAGCTTCAAATGTTTTCCAAGCTTTTGTAAGCACAGGAATTCCTCCTTATGTGGGACAAGGCGATCCTGTAAGATTTAGCTTAAATCCAAAATACATCATTTGGAGTAAAGAAGGTTGGAATGGTTTATGGCAAAATATTTCTTTCTTAGGAAAGCGCGATGTTAAAGCTCCTGATTATGCTTTTGCACCTGCAAGTGAAAAACTTGGCATAAAATTTGATAATGATATCAACAATGCTCCATTTGCAAAAATCAATGATGAGCTTAAAATCACAAATGAACAAACTATAAATTTTGACAAAGCCATCAATACTCTTGATTATATCAACAATGAATTTGTAGCAAGCTCTAAATGGGATGTGGCTTTCTTAGATAATAATTTTAGCGTTAAAGAAGGTTTTGAGCTTGATCCTTATTTTTCAGCTACTATCGATCCAATTATTGGCATCATACCTTATATGAACGATAAATTCATTCTTATGGGCTCAAACAAATCTTTCTTAAGATTTGCAAAAAATCCTAATGCAAGTGAAGAAGATATCGCTAAACAATACGCTGATTTTGTAAAAGGTAATGATAAATTTAAAGGCCAAGGCGAAGGTTTAGGTCGTGGAAGACTTGATACTGTAAGAGCAAAATTTAACCATGTAGCAAGCATGACTACAGATGGAAATTATCTTTATCTTGCAACTGTTCCAAACAACAAAGACGCTAAAACTTTTGTAATCTCTAAAGTTTCTTTAAAAGATCGTGTTCTTTCAGGAGAATTTACTCCAAAAGCGAATCTTAAAGAAGGTAAAACTTTAGGCGATCTTTATGTAACTTCTATGACTTTTAAAGATGGAGAAATTTATGCACTTAGTAAAAATCACAATGTGATTGCCGTAATTGATCCAGTTAAGGAAGAAGTAGTAAAAACTATCGCTTTCCCAAGCTCTATCACTAATGCTAGAAGCATTTTCTTTAAAGATGGAAAAATCAACATTCTTTCTTATCAAGATGGAGCAAACAAGCTTTATACTCTAAACTAAGCTTTAAGTCCTAGTGAAAACTAGGACTTATATTTGATCTTATCTTTAAATCCTGCTTTTTCAAAACCTCTTAAACGAAGCAAACAACTATCGCACTCCCCACAAGCTTCATCTTCACTCTCATAACAAGACCAAGTAAGCTCTAAAGGCACATTTTCTTTTAAAGCTAGTTCTACAATTTTAGCTTTGTTCAGTCTAACAAGCGGAGTTTTTATATAAACTTTGAAATTCTTACTCGTACCTTCATTGATAAATTCTTGTGCCTTTTGTATAAACTCATCAGTACAGTCAGGATAACCACTGCCATCTTCTTCTACTACCCCTATAAAAATACTCTCACAATTTTCCTTTTCAGCCAAAGATCCTGCTATACTTAAGAAAATTCCATTGCGAAAAGGCACATAAGTGATAGGTGGAGTATCACTTATACAAAGCTCATTTTTAGGAATGTCTATACTTTTATCGGTTAAGGCATTACCCCCTATATCTTTGATAAAACTCACATCTAAAATATAAGATTTTTCTACTTTTAAAGCCTTGCAAATTTGCTTAAAACATTCTCTTTCTTTCTCTTGAGTGCGTTGTTCATAATCAAAATGCAAAGCGATGATTTCATAACCTTCTTTTTTGGCTAGATAAGCACACAAAGTACTATCCATACCGCCACTTATGATACAAAGTGCTTTTTTGCTCATTTTTATCCTTAAATTTGCTATAATTTCGCAATTTTAACGAAAATTTTTAAATTTAAATTGCAAAAAAGGTAAAAGCATGATAAACATAAAACTCATAGAACACATTTTTAAAGCCGCTTCTATCAGTCGTTGGAATGATTATCCAAGAATGGCAAATTTAGTGGAACTTGACAAACAAGCTCATAAATTCATCATCGCATATTTTATCGCTAAAATGGAAAAAGATGTGGATATGAGAGTGATTATAGAAGGGGGAATTTTTGAGTTTTTAAGTCGTGTGGTAGTAACTGATATACGCCCTGATGTGTATCATGAAATCGTGCGTCAAAAAAAAGCTGAAGTTAATGCTTGGGTTTTAAGCAAAATCGAACCTATGATAGAAGATATAGAAGAAGGAGAGTTTTTAAAGCGTTTTGAAGCGTATTTAAACGGCAATGCTTATGCTAAAGAAAGACTTATCTTAAAAGCAGCTTCGTATTTTGCTACAAGATGGGAATTTAACATAGTTTATCAAACCTCAGCTTTTTTAAATGATATTGATGAGATTAAAAACAAAGTTGAAGAAGAATTAGAAGATTACTATGAACTTATAGGAGCTAGAAAAATCGCTTTAAATCAAAAAATTGCAAAAATTATTGATCTTAGCGGAAGACTTCGCTTTCAAAAGCGTTGGGCTCAAACTCCACGCATACCAGAAACTGCGGTTTTAGGACATATGCTTGTGGTGGCGATTTTAGGATATTTTTACTCACTAAAAATCAAGGCTTGCGATAAAAGACTTGAGAATAATTTTTATTGTGCTTTGTTTCATGATTTACCAGAGTCTTTAACACGTGATATTATCAGCCCTGTAAAATACGGTATTGATGGGCTTCATGATATCATAAATGATTATGAAATGAAACTTATTAATGAAAGAATTTTACCCTTTGTGCCTGAGGGTTTAAGGGCTGAGTTTTCTTATATTTTAGGTATTAGAGAAGGTAGAAACGATGAGTCGAATTTTGTAAAAAATGAGTTTGAAAATCGCACTTATAAAAATGCTAAAATAGAACTTTGTAGCGGAAGTTTAAGCTCTTTTAATGAAAATGAATTTGGCGCTATAGATGGTAAGGCGCTTAAATACTGTGATAAAATCGCTGCTTTTATAGAAGCAGGACTTAGTATAAGCTATGGTGTAAAGTCTAAAGAACTTGAAAGTGGTTTTTTAGGAATGCATGAGTTTTTTAAAGAAAATCCTACTATAGATGGGGTGAATTTTTTTGAAATTTGTGAAAGTTTAAGAGAGTATTTTAAAATTTAAATAAGATTTTTATACTCCTATTTTCAATATATTTTAAATAAAAATATTATAAATTCAAATTTTATTTTGTATAAAATATAAAGGAGTTATTATGAAAAAATACTTTCAAAAGCGCTATACTTTAGCCTTTTTCATAGGTATATTAGCGGGTATTTTCGGAGCTATTGTTAAATGGGGGTGGGAAGTACCTTTTCCTCCAAGAAATCCCAATGTTTTTTGGCCAGCAGATGCTTTAGAACGCGTTACTCCACCTAAAATTTTTCTAGAACAACTAGGCTTACCTACTGATTGGACTTATATGTTTTCAGGTATGCAAATGCCTTTGTCAATTTTTATAGTGCATGTTGGTTTTTCTATTGTTTTTGGAGTGGCTTATTGTATGATAGCGGAAAAATGGCACCGTATTACTATGTGGCAAGGTGCAGTTTTTGGATTTTTTGTTTATCTTTTTGCCCATGTTATTGTAATGCCTTTAATTGCAGAAGTTCCACCACTTTCTGAAATTCCTTTTGATGAACACCTGTCTGAAATTTTTGGACATATTGTTTGGCTGTGGGGCATGGAAATAGTTCGTAGAGATATAAGAAATCGTATAACCAAAGAAATAGAAGAATGAAAGGTTTCCTTTCATTCCATATCCAAAACCGCACCTTTACTAGCATTGCTAACAAGTTTTTGATACATTCTAAGCCATCTTGAAGGCACTTCTTTTTGAGGTAATACAAATTCTTTTTTGCGTTGAGTGATTTCTTCTTCACTTAAATTTGCATGGATGGTATAAGCATCTACATCAATTTCTATTTCATCTCCATCTTTTAAAAGTCCTATAAGACCACCTTCAGCTGCTTCAGGGGAAATATGACCGACGCTTAAACCCCTTGTAGCCCCACTAAAACGACCATCAGTGATTAAAGCTACATCAGCACCCAAACCCATACCCATTAAAAGTGAAGTAGGGCTTAACATTTCTTGCATACCAGGGCCACCTTTTGGACCTTCATAGCGTATCACACAAACATTTCCTTTTTGCACCTTGCCTTTAATGATGCCTTTTATAGCTTCATCTTGAGAGTTAAAACAAACAGCTTTGCCTTTAAATTTTCTTTCTCCAACTATTCCTGCGGTTTTTATAACACAACCTTGCTCAGCTAAATTTCCAAACAAAATAGCAAGCCCACCTACTTTTGAGTAGGCATTATCTACCTTACGAATGATATTTTCATCTTTGATTTTGGCATTTTTTAAGCGTTCTTTGAGACTTTCTCCTGTGATAGTCAGTGCATCAAGTTCTAAAATATGTCCTTGTCTGCTTGAAATTTCAGCCATAACTGCACTCACACCCCCTGCTTTGTGGATATCATCCATATAAACACTATTTAGCGATGGGGCTATTTTTGCTATGTGTGCAACTTTGCTTGAGATGAAATTTAAATCTTTAATATCTAGTGCTACCCCTGCTTCACGTGAAATGGCAAGCATGTGTAAAACAGTATTGCTACTTCCACCCATTGCCATATCTACTACCATAGCATTACGCACGGCTTTTTGAGTGATGATATTGCGAATTTTAAAACGCTCATCTAAGGCGATTTCACAAATACGACGCGCTGCTTTTCTTAAAAGCTCTTCTCTTTCTTTGCTTAAAGCTAAAATGGTTCCATTACCTTCTAGTGCTATACCCATAGCTTCGCATAAGGTATTCATGGAATTTGCCGTAAACATTCCCGAGCAAGATCCACCACTTGGACAGGCTGAACATTCTATGTCTTTAAATTCTTCTTCGCTAATTTTTTTGGCTTCATAAGCCCCTACAGCTTCAAAAACAGAGCTAAGACTGATCTTTTCTCCTTTTTTGGTTACTCCTGAAGCCATAGGCCCACCACTTACAAAAATGGTTGGAACATTAACCCTTAAAGCTCCCATTAACATACCAGGAGTGATTTTATCGCAGTTTGGGATACAGATTAAAGCATCAAGTTGATGAGCATTCATCACTGTTTCAATGGAATTTGCGATAATTTCACGACTTGGTAAAGAATAAAGCATACCTTCATGCCCCATAGCTATACCATCATCTACACCTATGGTATTAAACTCAAAAGGCACACAACCATTTTTGCGTATCTCATCTTTAATGATTTTAGCATAATCATTTAAAAAATAATGCCCTGGGATTATGTCTATATAGCTATTTGCTACACCTATAAAAGGTTTGTCAAAATCTTCATCTTTCAAACCACAAGCACGAAGTAAAGAACGATTAGGTGCTTTTAAATGTCCTTTTTTTATCGCATCGCTTCTCATTGTAACTCCTGATAATAATTTTTTAAAATTATATTTAGCAAAGCTTAATTTTTGTGAAATTTATTTTGATATACATTTTCATAAATGATAAAAATTATTAATTGACAAAAATATTTTTTTATAATACAATGCTTTTTGATAATCAAAAAGGAGTCAAAATGAGACAATATGAAACCTATAAATGCCAAAAATGTGGCAATGAAGTAGAAGTTCAAAATGTAGGCGGTGGTAAACTTAGTTGTTGTGGTGAAGAAATGAAATGTATCACTACAGATTTAACTGCAGTAAATTTGATGAAAGCTTTTGCAGGCGAATCTATGGCAAGAAACAAATACGATTTGTTTGCTGATGTAGCTGAAGAAGAAGGTTGGCACGCGGTTGCTAGACATTTTAGAGAAGCAGCTGAAAATGAAAAATGGCATGCAAGAGCAGAATTTAAAGCTTATCATGAAATCGTTGATGGCAAACCTTTAGAGGTAACTACAAAAAATCTAGTAAGTGCTGCAGAAGGTGAAAACTATGAGCACACAACTATGTATCCAAATTTTGCAAAAATTGCTGAAGATGAAGGCAAAAAGGCTATAGCGAGATTATTTACAGCTATTGGCAAAGTAGAAATCGAACACGAAAGAGAATATCTAGCGCTTAAAAAAATGCTTGAAGAAGAAGAATTTTTTAATAGCGAAGTAGAAGAATTATGGGTTTGTGAAGTATGCGGACATATACATCGTGGTAAAAAAGCTCCAGCAGCCTGTCCTTTATGTAAAGCACCAAAAGAGTATTTTAAACGCGAATTTTTGGGTTAAGTTAAGAAATTCTTATCCTTTTTAAGATAATATTACAATTATTTTTTAATAAAAGGATAATAAAATGAAAAAATTACTATTTTTATTTTTTGCTTTAACGGCTTTTCTCTTTGGTGCTGTAAATATCAACACTGCAACGCTAAAAGAATTAAAAAGTTTAAATGGTATTGGCGAAGCTAAGGCTAAAGCAATTTTAGAATACCGCAAAGAAGCAAATTTTACAAGTATTGATGATCTTAAAAAAGTTAAAGGCATAGGTGATAAGCTTTTTGAAAAAATCAAAAATGATATCATAGTAGAATAAAAGGGCATTTTTGCCCTTCTTTTTAGAAAAATTTGAAAACTTTATTTGACACAAAAGAACTTTTAAACGAATTTGACATAAATTTAATTGGTATTGATGAAGCAGGACGTGGTGCTTTGGCAGGTCCTATGATGATGGCAGCTTGCAAACTGAACAAAAAACTTGATGGGTTGTGCGATTCTAAAAAACTAAGCGAAAAAAAACGCGAAGAACTTTATGAAATCATCATCAAAAATTCAAATTATCTCATACTTGCTTTTTCTTCAGAACAAATCGACGCACTAGGCTTAAGCACTTGTTTAAAAACAGGCTTAAAGCTTATAAAAAAGCACTTTAAAACAGAAAATAACTTCTTATATGATGGAAACACCAATCTAGGTATAAACGGGATAAAAACACAAATCAAAGCCGATGCTAGCATTTTGCAAGTAAGTGCAGCTAGCATACTTGCAAAAGTTAGTAAAGATAGGGTGATGAATTTCTTAGCTAAAGACTTTCCTTATTATAAATTTGAAAAAAACAAAGCCTATGGCACAAAAGCTCATAAAGAACTTATAGCTAAATTTGGAATTTGCAAACTCCACCGAAAAAGTTTTAAACTTTTATGATTATTTTGCTAAATTTTGATGCAAACTCAAAGCACATTCTATACCATCTTTTATAGCCCAAACAACTAAAGATTGTCCTTTTCTAGCATCTCCACAAGCAAAGATTTTTTTATGAGTGGTTTGGAATTTTTCTGTGCTTATGTTGTTTTTCTCATCTAATTTCACTCCAAAATTTTTAGCGATAGCTTCTTCGCACCCGCTAAAACCCATAGCTAAAAGCACTAAATCCGCTTTATAAGTTTTTTTAGAATTTGGAATTTCAACATTGATAGCTTTGCCTTCTTTAAACTCGCGTTTTAAATCATTTGCTTCAACACCTTCTACATGAGTTTTTCCTAAAAATTTCTTTGTCATTTTTTGATATTCCCTAGGATCTTTGCCATATACAGCAATGGCTTCTTCTAAACCATAATCAGTAGTAAAAATGTCAGCTTTTAAAGGCCAAGGATTGTTTTGGCTTCTTTGCAAAGGTCTTTTTGGACTTCTTTCAAAACGCACTATAGATTTAGCCCCTTGTCTTGTCGCTACAGCGATACAATCAATACTTGTATCCCCGCTTCCTATAACCAAGACATTTTTACCTTTGGCCGTATCTGCACCCTTGCCTGTTTTTAACAAAGTTTTGGTATTTTGCGTTAAAAAATCAAGGGCAAATTCAACCCCTTTTAGCTTTCTACCTTCTATATCAAGATCTATAGGCTTACTTGCTCCTGTACAAAGCACCAAAGCATCAAATTCTTTTAGAAGTTTTGAAACCTTATCTTTGCTGTCTATATTTTCATTCACTTTAAATTCAATCCCGCTTTTTTTAAGCAAATCCACCCGTCTTTGAACTATACTTTTATCAAGCTTCATATCAGGGATGCCATACATCAAAAGTCCGCCTATTTTATCGCTTCTTTCAAAAACACTTACTTTATAACCTAGTGAATTTAAAGTATTAGCACAAGCAAGTCCAGCGGGTCCACTTCCTATGATAGCGATTTTTTTGCCATTGTATTGCTTAGGTTTATTTACTCTTACTAAATTTTCCTTAAAAGCATTTTCTATAATGGATAATTCATTATTTTTGATGCTCACGCTTACACCATTTATCGCACACACACAAGAATCTTCACAAGGAGCAGGGCAAACACGACCGGTAAATTCAGGAAAAGGATTGGTAAGATCAAGTCTTTCATAAGCTTCTTTCCATAAAGAATGATAAATAAGATCGTTCCATTCAGGAATGAGATTGTTTAAAGGACAGCCTATATCTTTTCCTTCGCTCATCACGCCCGTATGACAAAAGGCCACACCACAATCCATACATCGTCCGCCCTGAATTTCTTGTTCTTTTTTATCCAAAGGTATAGTAAATTCTTTGAAATTTAAAACCCTTTCCTTGGGAGCAATTTTTTTAAAATCCATTCTTTTAAAGTCTAAAAAACCTCTTGCATTTCCCATTTTTTACTCCTTATTTTTGTGTGATTTTCAAAAATGCTGCTAAGTTCGGATCTTTTTCATTTTTACAAAGATCAAGCATTTTTAACATCTTTTCATAATCTCTTGGCATGACTTTAAAAAAGTCTTTTTTATCAAATTTTTCTAAGATATCTTTAGCCTTTTTAGAATCTGTATAAGCGATATGTTTTTCCATCACGGCTTTTAATTCTTTTTCATCCTTAGCATTAAGATCTTTAATGTCTACAAGCTCGGTATTTACATGCGCTTCATTGTGTCTTCCAAAGATATAAACAACGCCCCCACTCATACCAGCAGCGAAATTCGCACCCACATCGCCAAGCACTACAACTTGCCCACCTGTCATATATTCACAACCATGCACGCCTGTTCCTAAAACCACAGCTAAAGCTCCTGAATTTCTTACACAAAATCTTTCCCCTGCTATACCATCTAAATACACTTCACCTTTTGTAGCTCCGTATAAACAAGCATTTCCTGCGATGATATTTTCTTCAGGTGAAAAAGTCGCTTCATTTGAAATTTTTGCTATGATTTTTCCCCCGCTTAAACCCTTGCCTAAATAATCATTGCTATCGCCTATAATCTCAAGTTTAATGCCCTTTAACAAAAATGCTCCAAAACTATTGCCTGCATTGCCTATAGCTTTGATATGGATACTATCTTCATCTAAAGCATCTTTTCCATAAGTTTTTAAAATTTCACTTGAAAGCATAGTTGCAAAAGTACGACTTTGATTTCCTACTTCTAAAGAAAGTTTGATAGGCTCTTTTTTCTCCACAGCATTTTTACAAAGCGGAAGTAAAATTCTATAATCAATCGTTTTTTCAAGTTTATTGTCTTTATAGTCTTTAAAATGCACAGCGGTTCTATTATAAGTAGGCAAGGATTTTAAAATTTTATCCAAATTTAGCTTTCCTGCTTTACCTTGCACACTTTTTTGACGGAGTTTATCCACACGACCTATCATATCATCTAGGCGTTCAAAACCAAGCCTTGCCATGTATTCTCTAAGCTCCTGGGCTATAAAATACATGAAATTAATCACATCATCCACTTTGCCCTTGAAACGATCTCTAAGTTCTGTATCTTGAGTAGCTATACCAAAAGGACAGGTATTTAGATGACAAACTCTCATCATCGTACAACCTAAAACAATCAAAGGCGCGGTTGCAAAACCAAATTCTTCAGCTCCTAAAAGTGCTGCTATGGCTAAATCACGCCCATTCATAAGCTTTCCATCAGTTTCTAATCTTACCCTATCTCTAAGCTTGTTTAAAATCAAAGTTTGATGTGTTTCAGCCAAACCTAACTCCCAAGGAATTCCTGCATGCGGTATAGAAGTTCTAGGACTTGCACCCGTACCTCCATCATAACCTGAAACAAGGATTAAATTCGCTCCTGCCTTAGCCACACCTGCAGCAACCGTTCCTATGCCATTTTCGCTTACAAGTTTTACTGAAATTTTAGCGTCTTTGTTAGCATTTTTTAGGTCATAAATAAGTTGAGCTAAATCTTCTATAGAATAAATATCATGATGAGGAGGTGGGGAAATAAGCGTCACACCTGCAGTAGAATGTCTAGCTTTGGCTATCCAAGGATAGACTTTAAAGCCCATTAATTGTCCGCCTTCACCTGGTTTTGCGCCTTGAGCGACTTTGATTTGAATTTCTTTTGCATGACTTAAGTAGTTTAAATCCACGCCAAAACGCCCACTTGCTACTTGCTTAATGGCTGAGTTTTTATCCACACCCTCTTTGATTTCATAGCGTTCTTCATCCTCGCCACCTTCACCTGAATTTGATTTAGCACCTATTTTATTCATAGCTTGTGCTAAACACTCGTGTGCTTCTTTAGAAATAGAACCATAACTCATCGCCCCTGTTCTAAAGCGTTTAACTATACTTTCTACACTTTCAACCTTATCTATACTGATAGCTTCACTAAAATCAAATTCCATCAAAGAACGCAAATTAACTTGTTTTTCATCTACTAAAGCCGAGTATTTTTTAAAGCTTTCATAGTCTTTGTTACGACAGGCTTGCTGAAGATTAAAAATCACAAGCGGATCGATTAAATGTTCTTCTTTAGCACTTCTAAAACCATGAATTCCTTTAGAATCTAAAGCCTTATGTGTATCGTTAAAAGCATGTTTGTGTAAAGCAATGAGTTCTTTTTCAAAATCTTCTAAATCCATACCTTCAATGCGTGAAGTTGTAGAAGTGAAGTATTTATCAATCACCTTAGAGCTTAAGCCCAAACATTCAAAAAGTGCAGAGCCATTATAACTTTGCAAGGTAGAAACTCCCATTTTAGAAGCAATTTTGACTATGCCACTTGAACTTGCCTTGATGAAATTTTCTACCGCCTTTTCATAACTTAAATTTAAATCTTTATTGACAATAAGTTTTTGTATGCTCTCATAAACCAAATAAGGATTAATAACAGTCGCACCATAACCTAAAAGACATGCAAAATGATGAATTTCTCTAGGTTCACCACTTTCGATAATAAGACTTGTGTGTGTTCTTAAATTTTTTCTTACTAGATGATTATGCACTCCAGAAACAGCAAGCAAAGCGGGGATATAAGCGTTTTTTTCATCCACTCCTTTATCACTTAAAATGATAATAGAAACACCTTTTTTAACCTCATCTTCTATCTTAACGCAAAGTTCATCTAAAGCCTTTTCTAAAGTTTTTTTAGAATAATCATAAAGTATAGAAAATTCTTTAACTTGAAATTTATTTAAAGCCTTAACTTCAAAAAGTTCTTCATTGCTTATCACAGGCAGGGCTATTTTTACGCGTTTTGCATTGTTTTCATCCGGTTTTAATAAATTGCCTTCACTTCCTAGATAAATCCTTGTAGAAGTAACGATCTCTTCTCTTATAGCATCAAGAGGAGGATTAGTTACTTGTGCAAAAAGTTGTTTAAAATAATTATACAAAGGTTGATAAGTTTTAGAAAGTATAGCCAAAGGAGTATCTACACCCATAGCTGCTATAGCTTCTTTACCATTTTGAGCCATAGCAGCCACACTCATTTTAAGCTCATCATAACTCCAACCAAAAGCTTTTTGAAGTTTTAAAACCTCATCTTCTTTTAAAAACTGATGTTTATAAACTCCGCTTTTTTGTTTTTCAAGTTCAACTAAATTTTTAAGCCATTTTTTATAAGGCTTAGCATTAGCATAATGCTCTTTGATTTCATTATCAGCTATAACCCTACCTCTTGCTGTATCAACGAGTAAAAGTTTTCCAGGTTCTAAGCGTTTTTTGGCTTTAATATTTTTTTCATCTAACTTTAAAGCCCCTGTTTCACTTGAAAGTATGAGCATATCATCTTTTGTAAGATAATACCTTGAAGGACGAAAACCATTTCTATCCAAACTCGCCCCCATAATCACTCCATCAGTAAAAACTATAGCAGCAGGCCCATCCCAAGGCTCCATCAATAAAGAATGATATTCATAAAAAGCACGCTTTTTGCTTTCCATATTTTCATTTTTATGCCAAGGTTCTGGCACCATCATCATAAAAGCTTCTTCTAAAGTGCGACCATTTAGAGCTAAAAATTCTAAAGTATTATCAAACATTGCAGAATCACTGCTAGGTTTAGCTATGATGGGAAAAATTTCATCTAAATTTTCAAAATACTCACTTTGCATCAAGCCTTCTCTAGCTCTTATGCTATCAACATTTCCGCGTATGGTATTAATCTCTCCATTGTGCACCATATAACGGTTTGGATGGGCTCTTTCCCAACTTGGGAAAGTATTAGTCGAAAAGCGAGAATGCACCAAAGCAATGGCTGATTTCATATTGACATCTTTAAAATCAAGATAAAAATCGCTCAATTGAGTTGAAAGAAGCATTCCTTTATAAACTATGGTACGTGAAGAAAAACTTGAAAAATAAAATTTTGGCACATTAATAGCTCTTTTTTCTATAAGTCGACGCGTACTATAAAGCACTCTTTCAAACTCAAGTCCTGCACTTATTTTACTTGGTTTTTTCACAAAGGCTTGTAAAAAATAAGGCATAGCTTTTAAAGCACTTGCACCTATATCACTAGGATTAAAAGGCACTTCTCTAAAACCTAAAAATTCAAGTTTTTTATCCTTTAAACCTTGTAAAAATATCTCTTTTGCTTCTTCTTTTGCATCAGTATTGGGTGATAAAAACATCTGTGCTACAGCATAATCACCCTTTTTAGGAAGTTCAAAACCCAATTCTTGAGTTTTAAAAAAATCATGTGGAATTTGAATCAAAATCCCCGCCCCATCACCTGAATTTTCTTCAGCTCCTGCACCACCTCGGTGCTCAAGATTCATCAAAATTTCTAAAGCATCACAAATAACCTTATAAGAAGCAATACCGCGTATATTAGCAACTGCAGCAATACCACAGGCATCGTGTTCGTTCTTTGGGTGATATAAACCTATGCTTTGATTATTTTCTAGGATATTTTCTAAATCCATTTTGCTCTCCTTATAAGACTGATTTAAATTTTGTTAGCTTTATAAGGATTATAGCATACATTTTTCTAAAATCGATATAATTTTTATCTTAAAAATAAATAAATTAAAAAATATTTTAATAGATTTGCAAAAATTATAAAAACATGGCGATAATACTACCTAAAATCAATAATGGGCCATTATAGAAAATAAAAGTTGGTATGCAAGTATCTTTAATATGATCGTGTTGTTTATCAGCATTTAATCCTACAGTAGTTCCCATGGTTGTTTCACTGGCTGGACTTCCTGCATCTCCTAAAGCTCCTGCTACTCCTAAGATAAATATAATAAGTGCTGTACTAAAACCAAGTTCCAAACAAATAGGACAAAAAAGCGTAGCTATGATAGGTATAGTTCCAAAAGAAGTACCTATACCCATAGTGATGATAAGTCCTATTAAAAGCATGAAAAATACTGCTAAAAATTTACTTTGCTCCATCCAAGGAACGACTGAATTTACAAGATCTATTACTGATCCACTTTCTTTTAAAACTTCTCCATATCCTGCAGCAACAAGGATAACAAAAGCTATAAAACCCATCATTTTAAGCCCATCATCAAAAACTTCATTGACTTTTGAAAATTCAACTCCACCCAAAATAACCATTAAAACAAAACCCAAAAGCCCTGATAAAGGTAAATTCATAGTCAAAATTTGCAAAATTAAAGTTAAAACAAGCCCAGCTAAAACGCCCCATTCCTTACGAGTCATTTCAAGATTTTCTAAATCCACTTTAGCAATTTCTACTTCTTGATACTCTCTTGGCTTACGATAAAACACAAAAAGCGCTAGAAAAAGTCCTGCTATCATACAAATAGCAGCAAAATACATAGTATTTGTAACATCATTTAAAGATACACTTACATTATTTGCATTTAAATTATCTTTTAAAAGATCTTGAAAAGTAAGTCCAAAGCCTACTGGCAAAACCATATAAGGCGTAGTAAGTCCAAAAGTTAAAGCACAAGCAACCGCTCTACGATCGATTTTAAGTTTATTAAAAAGACTTAAAAGAGGTGGAATTAACAAAGGTATAAAAGCCACATGAATAGGAATTAAATTTTGAGAAAAACAAGAAATCAAAGCTATAGACAAAAGCAATAAATATTTTTTATGGGATATAAAATGACTTACTATCTTAATCAAATATGCAGTTAAATTTGTCTTTGAAATCGCCGCGGCAATGGCCCCTAAGAGTATATAGCTAAGAGCTGTTTTTAAATTTTCTTTCATTCCGCTTATAAGTATATTCATAGTATCTACGAGTTCAAGATGAGAAAATACACCTGCAACAAGAGCTGAGATCAAAAGACTCAAAAGCACATTAAAACGAAACAAACAAAGTAAAGTCATCAAAACAACACTGATAATGATAGGATTAGTAAGTAAAGTCAAAATCATTCCTTAAATAATTTTAAAAATTTAATTGTAGAAAAAACTTAGTTAAAATGTAATAAAACTCGAACATATAATGATTTTATTTTAATATGCAAAATTATAAAAATAATTAATTTTTTTAATCAAAAAGATTAATATAATCAATTATTTAAATTTTTAAAATTTATAATAAAATAAAAGATTATATAAATATTTAAGGATATTTCAATGAAACAAAACGATCAAAAAGAAAATCGTAGAGACTTTCTAAAAAATATAGGACTTGGTTTATTTGGCATTAGTGTATTGTCAAATTTTTCTTTTGAGAATTTTTTAGGAAGTAAGGCTTTGGCAAAAGAATTGCCTGATTTTAAAATAGAAGGTAAAAAAGATCTTATCTATCATGGTGAAAAACCATTAACAGCAGAAACTGAAATTTATGCTCTTGATTCTGATTTTACAAAACCTGAAAATTTCTTTGTTAGAAATAATGGCTTACCACCAAGCCTAGAAACGATAAAAGAAAGACTTCATAAAGGTTGGACTTTAGAAATCGATGGAGAAAGCATTATCAATAAAAAATCTTACACCATAGAAGATTTAAAAAAGAAATTTAAAACCTATACTTATGCCTTAACAGTTGAATGCGGTGGAAATGGTAGATCCGAAGTTATACCTAGCACAAAAGGAACTCAATGGGGTTATGGTGCAGTAGCTTGTGGTAGATGGACAGGAGTGCGTTTAAAAGATATTTTAAAAGATTGTGGCATCAAAAATGATGCGGTGTATATTGGATATTATGGTATAGATACAAAATTAAATGGTGAAGAAACTTCACCTATTAGTAGAGGGGTTCCTATTTCTAAAGCTTTACAAGATGAAACTCTAATAGCTTGGGCTTATGAAGGCAAAGATATTCCTTTAGTTAATGGCTATCCACTTAGACTTGTTTGTGGTGGTTACCCTGCAAGTACAAGCGGTAAATGGCTTTATAAAATTTCAGTAAGAAATAAAATTCATGATGGTGAAAAAATGGAAGGTTCTTATAAAGTTCCTGTAAATCCAGTAAAACCAGGAGATTTTAACTATAAAGGCGAGATGAAAATCATAGAATCAATGCCTGTAAGATCTGTAATCACTAATATCAAAAATGGTTCTGAAATAAAAGCAAATAAAAAATTTGAAGTTAGAGGTAAAGCTTGGGCTGGCGAACTTGAAGTTAGTGAAGTTTATGTAAGCAATGATTATGGCGTAACATGGACCAAAGCAAAAGTAGAAAAACCATTAAATAGATTAGCATGGCAAAAATGGAGTGCTCAAATATCAATACCGACAAAAGGATATTATGAAATTTGGGCAAGAGCTATTGATAGTCAAGGTAACAGTCAACCTATGGTTTTAGCACAGTGGAATCCAGGAGGATATATCAATAATGCATGCCATAGAGTTAATGTTTATGGAGTTTAAGAATGAAAAAAATTATATTGATCTTAGCATTGTTTTTAAGTGCAAGTTGGGCTCAAAATCTTGAAATTAACCCTGATACAGGATTGATTATCGATCCTGATTCACCTTTAGTGGAAGCAAATTGCTTAGCTTGTCATGGATCCAATCTCATTACCAATATGCACGCAAGTAGAAAAGCTTGGTTAGCAGCTATAAGATGGATGCAAGATAGTGAAGGACTTTGGGAAATAGAACCTGAAGATGAAGAAAAAATTTTAAATTATCTTGAAAAATATTATGGAGAAAAATACGATACAAGAAGAAGAATTCCTCTAGCTATATTCTTACAAAGCAAAACTCATTGAAGAAATCATTTCTTCAATGATAAATTTACACATCCAAATGTTTTACATCTTTAGCATGTGCTTGGATATAATCGCGTCTTGGTTCAACCTCATCGCCCATAAAGAGATTAAAGGTATCGTTTGCACTTTGTGCATCTTCAATAGTAATTTTTAAAAGTCTTCTTACGCTTGGATCCATTGTGGTTTCCCAAAGTTGCTCAGGATTCATTTCTCCTAAACCTTTATAGCGTTGTATAGTAGCACCTTTTTTAGCATTGGTTTCAACATCTTCAAGAACTTCTAAAATATCTTTATCAAATTCCAAGCCTCTATCTTTAATCTTATCAAAAATATAACTTGCTTCTTCATATAGTGGATGAGTGAAAAGTTCTTCATTGATCACAAGTTCTTCTAGGCCATTTTGAGTTTGAACAAAAGCTCGAATTTCATTTTCGTTGATATAATGATTTAAGATATTGTGTCCTTGTGTTTCTAAAAATTGTTTGATTACACTAAATAATTCTTCATTATTTGCTTTAACTAAATTTGAATTTTCTATCATATAACGTATCACAGAAATCACATTAAAACGCTTTTCAAGATCTTTTAAAATCGCACGATAAGCTGCAACGATTTTTAAATAATCTTTTAAATCATTCATTCCTATACCTTCATAATTTAAACCTTCTATTCCCGTTTCTATCAGGTATTCGCTCAAAGCTTTTTCATCTTTTAAATAAATTTGCTTTTTAGCTTTTTTATAAAGATATAAAGGCGGTTGTGCTAAATAAATATGTCCATTTGTTACAAGTTCATTCATAAAACGGAAGAAGAAAGTTAAAAGCAAGGTTTGTATATGTGATCCATCAACATCCGCATCTGTCATGATGATGATTTTATGATATCTTAGTTTTGAAAGATCAAAATCTTCACCTATACCACAGCCAAAAGCGGTAATCATATTTTGAATTTGCTCAGATTTTAAAATTTTATCCAGTCTTGCTTTTTCAACATTTAAAATTTTACCACGCAAAGGCAATATAGCTTGGAAAGATCTTTCTCTACCTTGTTTTGCAGAACCTCCTGCAGAATCCCCTTCCACAAGATAAATTTCACTTTCACTTGGATCTTTACTTTGACAATCAGCTAATTTCCCTGGTAAAGTTCCTACGCTTAAACTTTCTTTTTTACGCGTTAATTCTCTAGCTTTTTTCGCTGCTTCTCTTCCTCTAGCTGCCATTAAGGCTTTGTTCATTATAGCTTTAGCTTCGATAGGATTTTCTTCAAAATATTTAGTCAAATACTCAAAACTTGCTTTTGAAACTATAGGACGCACATAAGTTGAACCAAGTTTTCCTTTGGTTTGTCCTTCAAATTGTGGTTCAGGCACCTTTACACTTACAACAGCGATCAAACCTTCACGCACATCTTCACCTGTGATTTTATTGTCCTTTTCTCTAGCACTTGCATTTGCTTCTATATAATTACTTATCACACGAGTTAAGCCCATTCTAAAACCAGCTTCATGTGTTCCACCATCTGGAGTTTTGATATTATTTACAAAAGAGAATAAATTTTCGCTATAAGTATCATTGTAAAGCAAAGCTACTTCAACATTCACATCTTCTTCATCTACGCTAAAGAAAATTGCTTTAGTTAAAGCTTCTTTTTTATTTAAGTCTGTAACAAACTGAGAAATTCCACCTTCAAAGTGAAAACTTTCATGTTTGCCTACGCGGTTATCTTTAAAATTTATAGTGATTTTTGGATTTAAGTATGCAAGTTCACGAAATCTTTTAGCCAAAATTTCATAATCAAATTCAGTCACTTCAAAAATTTGATCATCAGGCCAAAATTCTATAGTTGTTCCTGTCTTTTTACTTTTTCCTATCACACCAAATTCACTGATAACTTTACCTTCTGAAAATTCTTGACGATAAATTTCTCCATTTCTTTCAACTGTAGCTACAAGTTTTTTAGAAAGTGCATTTACAACCGAAACCCCAACACCATGCAAACCGCCTGAAACTTTATAAGTATCTTTATCGAATTTTCCCCCTGCATGTAGGACAGTTAAAACAACAGTTAGAGTCGGCATATTTTCAGTTGGGTGTATATCAACAGGAATACCACGACCATTATCACTAACTATACAGCTTCCTTCAGTAGTGATTTCTACATCTATAGTATTACAATGTCCTGCCATAGCTTCATCGATAGAATTATCCACAACTTCATAAATCATATGATGAAGTCCACCTATATTTGTATCTCCTATATACATACCTGGGCGTTTTCTAACAGCTTCTAGGCCTTTTAGGACTTTAATATTACTCGCACCGTAATTTTCTTGCATATTTTTCCTTTATCTTTTACTTGTTTTATTACAAAATCATAGGCATGATAATCATTGATAGTCCTTGGGATTTGACTATAAATGCTGAATTAGGTTCATTTACACTTAAAGTGAATTTTTCTTCTTCTATAGAAGTTAAGAAATCAAGTAAATATTTGATCTTTATAGTAAGATTAAATTCTTCACTCACTCCTGTTTGAATTTCAAGCTCTGTTTTTGCTTCCATATTGTCTAAACTTATACCTTCAAAGATGATTTTATCTTTGTTAAAATGAAGTTTCATTTTTTCAGTTACAACGCTGATTTTTTTAAGACTATCTATAAAATCTTCAGTTGAAAAGCTAAGTTCTTGTTTGAAAGTTTTTGGTATAACTTTTTCATAATCTGGAAATTTATCGTTAATAAGTTTTGTAAAGAATTCAAAGTTTTCATTTTTAGCGATAAGCATATTTTGATCATAAAAAATTTCTATTTTTTCATAGAAAAGTTTTTGCATTTCCATGATAGCTTTTTTAGGGATACTAAAACTAAATTCTTGATTATTTGCTTTTTCTAAAGTATAGATTGCAAGGCGTTTTGTATCGGTTCCTACGAAGTTAATTTTATCTGTTTTTATATCTAAAAATGCACCGTTTAAGGAGTATTTTGGATTGTTTGTATCAATACTTGGTAATATCTTTTTAAGAGAACGACTTAAGTCACTTGAGTCAATGTCAAATTGGTTTTTTCCTTCTGTATTTGGAAAATTTGGAAAATCTTCGTGATTAAACATAGGAAGTTTATATTTTGTGCTTTTTTGTCTTATAAATAAGAAATTATCAATAGTTTCTAAAACAACTTCTTCATTATTTAAGCTTTTAATAACATCTGTAATACTTTTTGCATTTGCAGTAGCAAAACCACTTGATTCTACGCGGATTTTTTTTATCTTATAGTTGATACCTATTTCATAATCACTAGCTCTAATAAGAAGTTTATCTTCATCAACATGAAAAAAAAGATGAGAAGTAATGGTGCTTGAATCTTTTTTTTCTACATAAGCATTACATAAAATCACTGCAGATTCTAAAGTATTTTTATTGATACTGAACTTCATTTTTTCTCCTTGGTTTATTTTAATTTTAAATTCGTTGTAATAATAAGCTTGTTGAAATTGTGAAATTCTTCAAAGCAAAATAATCAAATTTGTATTTTATCATACTTTGCTTAATTTCTTTTTTTCACACTCTAGAATTTATTTTTCACATCCTTTCACTTAACTTTGACTTTTAACAAGAATTTTGTTTTTAAGTTCTTCGATTTTTGTTTTTAAAGAAGCATCATTTTCTATCATTTCTGTGATTTTTTTAACATTATGTGAAATAGCTGTATGATCTTTCATTTCAAAATAATTCGCAAGTTGTGGCATAGTCAAAGCTGTAAGTGTCCTAGCTAGGTAAATCACAATGCGTCTTGCTGTGACTATATTTTGAGTTTTTTTATTGGATTTCACATCGCTTGGTTTGATGTTAAATTCTTTACATACTAAAGATAAAATATCATCTATGGTGATATTTTCTTTCTTTTCTTTGATATGATCTTTCATCACACTTTTGGCAAGTTCGAGTGTGATTTCTTGTCCTAGTATGGTTGCATAAGCATTTAAACTTATGATGATACCTTCGATTTCTCTTATATTATCCCCTAAAGAAGTAGCGATATAGTTTATGATATCATTAGAAAGATTGATATCGTTAAATTCACATTTTTTTCTTATGATGGCTATTTTTGTATCTAGTTGAGGTGGAGTTATATCAGCTATGATCCCATGTGCAAAACGACTTTTTAAGCGTTCGGTTATACCTTTTAGCATGTTGGGTGGATTGTCTGAAGTCATGATGATTTGTCCATCGTTGTTTTTGATTTCATTAAATATAAAGAAAAATTCTTCTTGAATTTTATCGGTTTTTCCTAAAAACTGCACATCATCTATAAGCAAAACATCGCAGTTTCTATACTTTTCATGAAATTTATCTAAAGAGCCATTTTTTAAATTTGAAGTAAAATCATTGATAAAATTTTCACTTGTAGCGTAAATGACTTTTTTTCCCATTTCTAAGCTTGCATTTCCAACTGCTTGAAGTAAATGTGTTTTTCCAAGTCCTGTAGGCCCATAAACAAAGATTGGATTATAAAGTTTTCCAAGTTTGTCTTTATGTATTATAGCTTTACATGCTCCATAAGCGTATTTGTTAGAATCCCCCACAACAAAACTTTCAAAAGTAAAAGAAGGATTTAAAATCGTGCTTTGTGCCTTTATATGAGCTATGTCGATTTTTGTGCTTTTGTTGCTTTGTTTAGTACTTTGTGCTTGTATGTTTATGATGGCTTTATTTCCGCTTTGCACTTCATAAAAATGTGCGATTTTTTTGCCGTACTTTGTTTGTATGAATTTAGCCATGAGTTCATTTGGAGCATTAAAAACCAAAAGATCTGCTTTGCTTTGCTTTTCGTTGAATTTTAAATTTGATAGATAGTTTTCGTATTCGTTTTCGCTTAATTCTTTTTTTAAATTTTCAAGTATTTGGCTTGGATTCATAATCTCTCTTTAAATTTTGCATAATGTATAAATTTTATCTTAAATTTCATAAAAAAAGGTTAAAATCCGCTTTTGTATTTTATTTTCAAAAGGTATGAATTTGAAAATTTTAGGTATAGATCCAGGTTCGAGAAATTGTGGTTATGCTATCATAGAAGCCAGCAAAGGAAAAAACATTCTCATAGAAGCAGGGCTTATAAAGATAAAGCCAAGTGCTTTACAGTATCAAATCACAGAGCTTTGCGAGGGTTTGGATTTGATTTTTAAAAATCATTCTTTTGATGAGGTGGCTATAGAAGATATCTTTTTTGCTTACAATCCAAAAACTGTTTTAAAACTCGCACAATTTCGCGGAGCTCTATCTTTAAAAATTCTTCAAATTCATGGAGACTTTGCAGAATACACTCCCTTACAAGTGAAAAAAGCCGTCACAGGAAAAGCCAAAGCAACCAAAGAACAAGTTGCTTTTATGGTAAAAAGACTTTTAGGACTTAGCAAAGATATCAAGCCTTTAGATATCACAGATGCTATAGCAGTGGCTTTAACCCATGCGGCAAATTTAAGAGTTAGGGTGTGATTTAGTAATTTTCATTACATAAAAGCCCAAAGCTCCATAAACTCCTAAAATACCTTTAAATTTTTTCTATAAATTTTTAAAAAATTCATAAAAAATTTCAAAAGTTGGAACAGAACTTGCTTGTAAAACTTCACATAAACGCAAAAGTTTTTTAAAGCCAAAGCGTTAAATTTTTAAAGCAATATTTTATAAAGGATTTAAGATGATGAGATCACTTTGGTCTGGCGTAAGCGGACTACAAGCACATCAAGTTGCGATGGATGTTGAAGGTAATAACATTTCAAATGTTAATACCAATGGTTTTAAATACTCTCGTGCAGATTTTGGAACTATGTTTAGCCAAACAGTAAAAATCGCTACAACTCCAACTGATGGAAGAGGCGGACAAAATCCACTTCAAATCGGTCTTGGCGTTTCAGTAAGTTCTACTACAAGAATTCACTCTCAAGGTTCAGTTCAAACTACAAATAAAAATACTGACGTTGCTATCAATGGTGATGGTTTTTTCATGGTGAGTGATGATGGTGGTCTTACAAACTATCTTACGCGTGATGGAGACTTTAAGCTTGATGCTTATGGTAACTTTGTAAATAATTCAGGTTTTATTGTTCAAGGATGGAATATCAACTGGAATGATCAAACCATAGATAGTTCAAGAACTCCACAAAACATTTTTATCGATCCAGGCATGCATATCCCTGCAGCAAAATCAACCGAAGTAGCTATCAAAGCAAATTTAAATAGTGGTTTAAATATAGGAACTTCAAGTAGAAATCTTTATGGTCTTGACTCAGTTCATGGTTACAATACTAAAACCAACAAAGCTGAAGATGAAAACGATACAGGAACGACTCAGTTTTATACCACTTCTAAAAACTCGATTGAAGTAACCGAAAAAGGTGTGGATGCAGGATCGCTTTTTAACGCCAGTGGAACAGGGTTAAATTTAAGAGATGGTCAGGGAATTTGGGTTTCATATGCTGATGCAAAATATACTATCAATAAAACCGGAACAGCTTTTGACGAAAATAATAAAGCCACTCAAGGTGATCCAAGTGGTGTGATTTTCTGGGGTAACAAAGATAATAAAGTAACTCTTGATATCACTATAAACGGAGTTAAAATTCAAAATTCAGACATACAAAGTCTTGATGATGCTATAGCTTATATCAACACTTTCACTGCACCAACTGATACTAGAGATGGAACAGGAGTAAAAGCGGTTAAAAAGTCTGATGGAACAGGATTTGAACTTGTTAATGATAATGCTGATGGCACTACAGACAATATGAAAAATATTGATTTAACCGTAAATCAAGCCAATACAGCAGGTGAATTACATAAATTGACTTACGATGGTGATACGGATAAATTTAAAGCAGATAATTTAAAGAAAAACGGGAATTCCAATTGGATAGATGGTGCTGCTGTTAATGGTACAACTGAAAGAGCTCAAGTTATTACTGCGCATAAATATATTTATAGTTCAAATCCTGTGGATTTGCCACCTATGACAAATCCTGATGGAGGTCCATCTTTTGACGCTGGAGATGGTGCAACTCCTACTGATCCTGCTTCTAAAAACTATAGAGATGCTCTTACAGGTGGACTTTTAAATACTACTGCAAGACAGTTTAGAACCACAGAAGATTTAAGAGAGCTTTTGCAAAGAGATGCTAGATATGGGGTAGACTATGATGGAGATGGTAAATTTACTACAGGTGGAGATGTAAACCAAGCTGTAAAAGTTGTTGTAAATGATACAGGGCATTTTGCTATCTCAAATGCTAAAGAAAATTCAACTATACCAGCAGGAGCAACAGCACAAAATAGTAAAATTGAGACTGGTACACCAAAAAATATGAGTTTTAATATCACTGCTTATTCTAACAAAGAAGGCACAGTAAGCACAAACGATGCTTTTACAGCTATCTTTAAAGCTTGGGATGGTCCTTTAGTAACGGGTGGATCGATCAAAGAAAGCGAACAACTTAAACTTTCATCTTTTTCAGCCGCGCTTGATATCTATGATTCTTTAGGTTCAAAACACAGTCTTGAAGTACAGTTTGTAAAACAAAGTACCACTCAAGATGGGGGTAATGAATGGCAAATGATCATCCGTGTGCCAGAACCTGCAGAGATCAACACTACAGGAGAAGGTCCTACGAACATCATCGTGGGTAGTGCAAGATTTAACAACGATGGATCTTTGGCTAGCTATACACCAAAAACTATAAGCTTTTCACCAAACAATGGTGCTGCGCCAAATCAACAAATCAAACTTTCCTTTGGAACAAGCGGAAGTAATGACGGCCTTGTAAGCTCAAACTCTGCTTCAACTCTAACAGGACAAGCAACCGATGGTTATACTTCGGGTAACTTAAAACCTGATGCAATTCGCGTTGATGATAAAGGAAATATCTTAGGCGAATTTACCAATGGTAAAACTTTTGCAGTGGCAAAAATCGCTATGGCTTCAGTGGCTAATAACTCAGGTCTTGAAGAAATCGGCGGAAACCTTTTTAAAGTTACTGCAAATAGTGGTAATATTGTAGTAGGTGAAGCAGGAACAGGTGGTCGTGGTGAGATGAAAACCTCAGCTCTTGAAATGTCAAATGTGGATTTGAGCCGTTCTTTAACAGAACTTATCATTATCCAAAGGGGTTATCAAGCAAACTCAAAAACCATTTCAACCAGTGATCAAATGCTTCAAACCTTGATCCAGCTTAAACAATAATTTAAGCTTAGCATTCTATAAAATATTGTTTTTTGCTCCCTTAAAGGGAGCAAGCCTTGCTTTACAAGCCTATCTTGGTAGTCTTGTAATACTAGGCTTAGGCTTGAACTGCCTTCAATTTATTGCTAACTCACTCTTGCTAGGGGTGAGTTGCAATAAAATTGCATTTTCTTATCTGTATCATAATCGTTTTAAAAACTTATTTTGTTATAATTTTTGCTTGAATTTAAATTTAAGGAAAATCTATGCGTTATGGTGAAAAAGAAATCAAAGAATTTGATGTAGAAAATATGGAAATTTGGCCAAATGATGCGAAAAATGACTATATCATTAAAATCACTTTGCCTGAATTTATGTGTTGTTGTCCGCGTTCGGGTTATCCTGACTTTGCGACGATTTATCTTGAATATATGCCTGATAAATTTGTGGTTGAGCTTAAGGCGATAAAGCTTTATATCAATACTTTTATGTATAGAAATGTTTCACATGAAGCAAGTATCAATGAAATTTACAATACTTTAAAAGATAAATTAAAACCAAAATGGATTAAAGTTGTGGGGGATTTTAACCCGCGTGGAAATGTGCATACGGTGATAGAATGTCGTAGTGATATAGTTGTTCCAAAATAATATTTGAGTAAAATATTCACATATTTTTATGTAAAGATTAAATATTTTATAAAAAATTCTTATTTAATCTTTGAAGAATATATAATATAAAAAGATATAAAATTTTTAGATCGAATTTTATTATAAGGAGTTAGGATGAATAAAAAATTATTAAGCATTGTCGCAAGTGCTACTTTGTTTTCAAATTTGGCTTTAGCAGATGAGAATTCCGGTTTTTTTATAGGTGCTGATGCAGCTTGGATGCATGCTCAAGTAAAAAGTGAGTTAAAACATAAGAAGAATACAAAGCAAAATTTTAATGGAGATATTTCAGGTAATATACCATCATTTGGTCTAAAACTTGGATATCGTTTAAATGAAAATCATAGAATTTATGCTGGTTATAATTATTCTGATGAATTTAGTGATTTTATCAAAACTCCTAGAATTCAAATCGAAGGTGATTTTGCTACACATAAATTTTTAACAGGTTATGATTTTACTCCTAAGCTTTTTGAAAAAACCAGAGCTGTTTTAGGTGTGTATGGAGGATATGCAAGAACAGATCTTACCTTAAAAACAAGCTTTTTATCTTTGTCGCAAAATTTTGACGGTTATTTTTATGGAGCGAAAATAGGTGCTTTATATGATTTGACACCACATAATGAAATAGAATTAGGCTTTAAAGCAGAGCAAATTCATTATAATTCTAGAAATTTTTATCAAAATCAAGTGGGTTCAAACTTTTACGATCCTAAACAAACAAATTATGGTGTATATTTAGGATATAATTATAAATTTTAATCTAATGCAAGTTTTTATAACTTGCATTAATGAAATCAACCTCCACCAATAAAGTATTTTTCAACATCATCAAGTAATTTTTCACAAATTTGAGAATCTGTATTTTTTTCTACTATAAGATTTATATAAGTTTTAGTATC
Source organism: Campylobacter sp. US25a (assembly GCF_004379075.1). Lineage (NCBI taxonomy): Bacteria > Pseudomonadati > Campylobacterota > Epsilonproteobacteria > Campylobacterales > Campylobacteraceae > Campylobacter > Campylobacter sp. US25a. The sequence goes on along the minus strand of NZ_RYYM01000009.1, from coordinate 36,103 downwards.
TCTAAAGCTTCCTGCTGATTTTGAATTTTCGCGAGTGAGTTTTTGAGTGTCTCTAGTGTATTCTATATTGATGTTAAATTTAAGTGCAGCACTTGCTTCGCCTAAATTTGTTTTTACTACTACATTCATTTTAGAAGCTTTAGCGAGTGTGGCTTGGGTTTTATTTATGATTTCTTTAAAGCGTTGGCAAGATCGTATGAGTGTAGCGATAAATTTGTTATCAAGCCCCTCATAAGCTACTTTGAGTTTGTTTTTGATGTCTTTTGTACTTTCTTTTTCAGGGGCTACAAAAACCATGTAAAAACCATTTTTTATAGCTACATTGTCTGTTTTTACATCGCGTCCACTTGACATAACTTTAACATAAATGGCATTATCAAGATAAACACGATCTACCATAGGGCCATAAATTTCGTATTCTTTTTTTCGGACTATGACTTCACGAGCTAGGACATTTAATTTCACATTGGCTTCGTGGATAACAGGTTCCATTTCTTTTTTAATCTCTAAGAGTTCTTTTAACATCAACATCCTTTTTGTTACTTAAAATTACAATTATATCAATAATTTTCTTAATTTAAGAATTTTACAAACACATTTACTAAAAATATGATACATTAGGGATTAATTTTAACAAAGGAGGAAAAGATGAAACAAATTTTTAAAATTTCAAATTCAGTCCAACAAAAAAGTAAAGATACTTTTAATCTACTACTGCAACTCTCACTCTAAAACTCAATTTTATTTTTAATCATTTTTTATATTTTTAAGTTTTTATCATTGTTGTCAAGTTTTTGAATTTTTTTAAATTCATTTAGTTTGTTTGGTTTTAAAGGATTAAATCATGAAAGATAATAAAATCATAATCTTTGATACCACTTTGCGTGATGGAGAACAAGCTTTAGGCAGTTCTTTGGGTATCAATCAAAAATTACAAATCGCTTTAGCGCTTGAAAATTTAGGCGTAGATGTTATAGAAGCAGGTTTTCCGGTATCTTCACAAGGAGATTTTAAAGCGGTGCAAAAGATCGCTTCTAAGGTTAAAAACTCAACCATTTGTGCACTTTCTAGAGCATTGGATAAAGATATAGATATGGCTTATGAAGCTTTAAAAGTGGCAAAGCATTTTAGGATTCATACTTTTATAGCCACTTCAACTTTACATATACAAGATAAATTAAAAAAAGATTTTGATGAAATTTTGTCTATGGCAAAAAGAGCGATTATAAGAGCAAGATCTTATACTGATGATGTAGAATTTTCATGCGAAGATGCAGGAAGAACTCCTATAGATAATCTTTGTTTTATGGTGGAAAATGCGATAAAAGCAGGCGCTAAAACTATAAATATCCCAGATACTGTGGGCTATACCCTGCCAAGTGAATTTGCTAATATCATCAAAATTTTATTTAACAAAGTGCCAAATATAGACAAGGCTATCATTTCTGTGCATTGTCACAATGATTTAGGTATGGCAACGGGCAATAGCTTAAGTGCTATTTTACAAGGTGCAAGACAGATAGAGTGCACTATAAATGGACTTGGCGAAAGGGCGGGCAATTGTGCTTTAGAAGAAGTGGTTATGGCGATAAAAACTAGGAAAGATTATTTAAAAGGTTTTTATACTGATATTAAATGTGAAAATATCTCTAAAACTTCAAAATTAGTTTCAGCTATCACTAATGAAAGCATACCTTCGCATAAAGCTATAGTTGGTAGCAATGCGTTTTCTCATAGTTCAGGCATTCATCAAGATGGAGTGCTTAAAAATAGGCAAACTTACGAGATCATAAGCCCTAGTGCCATAGGAATTCATGAAAATCGTATGTTAATGACGGCAAGAAGTGGAAGAGCTATGATAAAAACTTGCCTTGAAAATTTAGGCTATGATGAAAATACTTATAATTTAGATGATGTTTATGAGCGTTTTTTACGCCTTGCGGATAAAAAGGGTCAAGTGTATGATTATGATTTAGAAGCTTTGATGTTTTTAAGCTATGAAAATGAAGAAGAAAATGAATTTATACTTGAAAAATTAAGCGTGATTAGTGGCAATATCCCAACCGCTTGTGTTTGTATGCGTATCAAAGAAGAGCTAAAAACTGAAGCTTGCACAGGAAATGGTCCTGTTGAAGCAGTTTTTAACTGCATTGCTAGGATAACAAATTTAAAGCCTGTGTTAAAAGCTTACAGTATCAATGCAAAAAGTTCAGGGGTAGATGCTCAAGGACAAGTGGATGTGGATTTGGAATTTAAAGGGAGAAAATTCCATGGAAAAGGACTTTCAACAGATGTTATAGAAGCTTCAGCACAAGCTTTTGTGAGTGCTTACAATGCGATTTATCGCTCTTTAAAAGTAGAAGAAAGGAAAATGGCATGAAAACTTATAAAGTAGCTGTTTTAGCAGGAGATGGCATAGGACCTTTAGTGATGAAAGAAGCTTTAAAAATTTTAACTTTTATTGCGCAAAAATACAATTTTAGTTTTGAATTTAACGAAGCTAAAATAGGCGGTGCAAGTATAGATGCTTATGGAGTGGCTTTAAGTGATGAAACTTTAAAGCTTTGTGAGCAAAGTGATGCGATTTTATTTGGTTCTGTTGGTGGGCCTAAGTGGGATAATTTGCCCATAGATCAAAGACCTGAAAGAGCCTCGCTTTTGCCTTTAAGAAAGTATTTTAATTTGTTTGCAAATTTGCGTCCTTGTAAAATTTATGAAAGTTTAACTCATGCTTCACCTTTAAAAAATGAGATTATCCAAAAAGGAGTGGATATTTTATGTGTTAGAGAGCTTACAGGTGGGATTTATTTTGGTAAGCAAGATTTAGGCAAGGAAAGTGCGTATGATACTGAAATTTACACTAAAAAAGAGATAGAAAGGATAGCTCATATCGCTTTTGAAAGTGCAAGAATAAGAAAGAAAAAAGTGCATTTAATCGACAAGGCGAATGTTTTAGCAAGTTCTATTTTGTGGCGAGAAGTAGTGGCAAATGTTGCAAAAGATTATCAAGATATAAACTTAGAGTACATGTATGTGGATAATGCTGCGATGCAGATTGTAAAAAATCCTAGCATTTTTGATGTTATGCTTTGTTCAAATCTTTTTGGTGATATTTTGAGTGATGAGTTAGCTGCCATTAATGGATCTTTAGGTTTGTTAAGTTCAGCAAGTTTAAACGATAAAGGTTTTGGGCTTTATGAGCCAGCAGGTGGAAGTGCGCCTGATATAGCTCATTTAAATATAGCCAATCCCATAGCTCAAATTTTAAGTGCGGCTTTGATGTTAAAGTATAGTTTCAAAGAAGAACAAGCCGCGCAGGATATAGAAAATGCTATATCTTTAGCATTGGCACAAGGAAAAATGACTAAGGATTTAAATGCTAAGTCGTATTTAAATACTGATGAAATGGGGGATTATATTTTAGAAATTTTAAAGGAGAATAACAATGGCTAAAACTTTATATGAGAAAGTCTTTGATGCTCATGTGGTTTATGAAGGCAAAAACGAACTTCCTATACTTTATATCGATAGACATTTAATCCATGAAGTAACAAGCCCTCAAGCATTTTCAGGGCTTAAAATGGCTAAGCGTAGAATGGCAAGAGCGGATTTAACTTTGGCTACTATAGATCATGATGTTTCAACTAAAAGTGTGGATTTAAATGCTTGCTCTGATATGGCAAAAGAGCAAATTACAACTTTGATGCAAAATACTAAGGAATTTGGAGTAAGGCTTTTAGGACTTGGAGATAAAAATCAAGGCATAGTTCATATAGTAGGTCCTGAGCTTGGCTTTACTTTACCTGGGGTTACTTTAGTTTGTGGGGATTCTCATACGGCAACGCATGGAGCTTTTGGAGCTTTAGCCTTTGGTATAGGCACGAGTGAAGTAGAGCATGTCATGGCAACGCAAACTTTAAAACAAGCCAAACTTAAAACCATGAAAATCGAATGTAAAGGGCAGTTTCAAAAAGGCGTTTATGCTAAGGATTTGATTTTGTATTTGATTGCACAATACGGTACGGCAAAAGGCACAGGTTATGCTATAGAATTTTGCGGAGAACTTATAAGAAATTTAAGCATGGAAGCTAGAATGACTCTTTGTAATATGGCTATAGAATTTGGAGCTAAAGTAGGTATGATAGCTCCTGATGAAATCACTTTTGAGTATATTAAGGGAAAGGAATTTGCACCTAAAGGAGAAGAATTCCAAAAGTATTGTGAGTATTGGAAGAGTTTAAGAAGCGATGAAGGAGCAAAATATGATGAGAGCATTACTTTGGATGCAAGCAAGATAAAACCACAAATTAGCTATGGAACAAATCCTTCGCAAGTGATTGGCATAGATGAAAAAATTCCAAAAATAAGTGATTTTAAAAATCAAAGTGAGCAAAAATCTTTGCTTGATGCTTTATCTTATGTAAATTTAGAGCAAGATCAAGTTATAAAAGGGGTAAAAATCGACATTGTATTTATAGGATCTTGTACAAATGGGCGTTTAGAAGATCTTAAAATAGCCGCTGATATCTTAAAAGGGCGCAAAATTCATAAAAATGTTAAAGCTTTAATCGTGCCTGGTTCAATGCAAGTAAGAAAAGAAGCTGAAAATTTAGGACTTGATAAGATTTTTATCGATGCAGGGTGTGAGTGGAGATATGCAGGGTGTTCTATGTGTCTTGGTATGAATGATGATAAAGCAAATTCAGGTCAAAGAGTTGCTTCAACTTCAAATCGTAACTTTGTAGGAAGACAAGGTAAAGGTTCTATCACTCATTTGATGAGTCCTGCAAGTGCAGCAGCTTGTGCCATAGAAGGTGTTATTTGTGATAATAGAAAGTATTTAGGAGTTTAATATGCAAAAATTTATTATATATAAAGGTATAGCTTGTCCTTTAGAATATGCCAATATAGACACAGATCAAATTATACCTAAACAATTTTTACTTGCAGTGTCTAAGCAAGGTTTTGGCAAGCATTTGTTTCATGATTTGCGTTATTTAGATGATAAAGAAAGTGTTTTAAATATGGATTTTAATCTCAATAAAAAAGAATATCAAAATAGCTCTATTTTGGTAAGTTTTGAAAATTTTGGTAGTGGCTCTTCAAGAGAGCATGCACCTTGGGCTTTGGTTGATTATGGTATTAGAGCTATTATCGCACCTTCTTTTGCGGATATTTTTAAAAACAATGCTTTAGGAAATGGTTTGCTTACTATAGAACTTACTAAAGATGAGGTTTTGGAAATAGTTGATGAGTTAAAAAAATCCCAAGATAAAAATATAGAAATTTCTTTGTTGGAAAAAAGAGTATTTTTTAAAGATAAGATTTTTTCTTTTGATTTAGATGATTTTCACAAAATTTGTCTTTTGGAAGGACTTGATAATATAGCTTTGACTTTAAAACATGAAGCACAAATCAAAGCCTATGAAAAAAACTCAAAAAGCTTTTTGGTTTAGAATTTTTTCATAAGCTAAAAAAGGATCTTGGTAATTAGGTATGTCAAAGTTTCCACAAAAATTAAAATCAAGCTTTTTAAAAAGCGAATTCATAGGAAAATTTTTACTATGAGTATCTGCTCTTAAACTTGCCTTGTGATTTTCCAAGGCAAAATTTTCGCAAAAATTTAAAAGTTTTTGTGCCACGCCTTTGCCTTTTGCATTTTGTTTGACGGCTAAACGGTGTAGATAAAAGGCTTTATCATCATAATTTTTGTTAAAAATAACTTGTTTGTAAAATTCAGGTTCAAATTTTTCATTGATACAGATAAAGCCTAAAATTTCATCATTTTCTTTAAACACATAAAGTTCTTGTGCTTGTATGTCTTCTTGAAAAACTATTTCATTGGGATAATTCTCATCCCATTGGTGAAAATTCATAGCTTTCATAGCATTTAAAGCATCTTTTGTGATTTCAAGTATAGAATTTAAATCTTTATGGACGGCTTTTTGTATGATAGTGTTTTGCATAATAATCCTTTGTATAAGGAAGGGTGATGGTGGCTCCGATTGGACTTGAACCAACGGCCACTACCATGTCAAGGTAGTGCTCTACCAGCTGAGCTACGGAACCATATGGTGGAGCATAGCGGGTTCGAACCGCTGACCCCAACGCTGCCAGCGTTGTGCTCTCCCAGCTGAGCTAATGCCCCTTTATAAGTCTGAGATTTTATCGCAATATTACTTGTTTTTGGCTGAAAACTAAAATCAAATTTTTAATTTATGATGTAATATATGTATAAAAAGATTTATTTTTATGAAAAATTAGAGAATTAATGAGAGTAATTTTACTATTTGATTAATTCTAAAATATCTCTTTTTTTGCTAAGTTCAAGCTGTCTAGAATAATAAAAATATTTGGTCAAAACCAAAATTCCTATATGGAATTCTTTTTTCTTATCTAAAAATTTCTTAATATATTGATGAGCATTATTAATAATTTCCAATGCATCTTTTGGGCGACTTTTAAAATATTCAATTACTGCTGACAAATTCTCATTATCAATCAAAGCAAAGTGATAATTTGGTTTTAGAGTTCCTTCCATAAACCAAGTTTCGCAAGTTATTTTTGGAGCTAAAACTAAAGAATTAGAATTCATAGCCCATTTTAAGTTGCTTGCTACATCGTTACCCTCTAAAGAAATTATAAATTTATACTTCATTTGTTCTTTTTTATTTAAAAAGTTTTTTTTCCATTGGCTAGATTGTTTTGAAGTATCTCCTATATCGCAAAAAGTTCTACCAAAATAAGAATCAAAAAATTCTTTTCTATGTTTTTGAAATACTGCTCCTCTAAATATTGCTATATCCTTTTTATTTTCATAGTTTATGTTATCTTTTAAAAAGCAAAAATGCCTATTTTTATCAAGTTTTAATAAAATATTATTTATATTATTTTCCAAAGATCTCGATTTGCAAATAGTTGCTTCTTTAAAAGTATGTCTTACATCGCCAAATTCTTTATTCCATAAAAATTCATCTTTAAAGTATTTACTGATTTCATAAGCATCAAAAGCATAAGAGGTGTCTTTAAAAGGAAATTTTCCTATTTTTTCCTTTGCTGTAGGTGTAAAAAATTCATTTATTTGATTATAATATTTAACTCGAGTTTGTATTTCTTCTAAGTCTTTAATATTGTATTTTAAAATATCATTAAAAATTTTATCTAAATTTATTTGAAAAAAATATCTTGGTATAAAAGATATTCCTATTCCTTTTAAATTCATCAAAAGTCTTGATTGTAGCATTATAAAAAACCTAATAAATAAAATTTTTAATATTTTATCAAAAATTTAAGAATTTGTAAACAATAAAATAACTTTTGACAAAACAATAATTTTTAAATATTAAAAATAAGAATGGCAGACAGGAAGGGATTCGAACCCTCGAAAGCTTGCACTTTACACGCGTTCCAGGCGTGCTCCTTCAACCGCTCGGACACCTGTCTATGAAATAAAGTGTTCATTATATCTATAAAAGCTTTAAAAATAAAGAAATTTTTTAAATATTGAAAATAAAATTATTTTTTAAAAAAATCAGAAAATTTTTAGTAAAAAGTAGTATAATTATATTTTTATTTTTAGTCAGGGTAGCTCAGCTGGTTAGAGCGCTGGTCTCATAAGCCGGAGGTCGGGAGTTCAAGTCTCCCCCTTGACACCATTAAATGTAATAATTATTTTTTTTCTTTTATTACTACAAAAACAATTCCACCGAAACCTATAATCACAACAGCTGTTATAAAAACGATTTCAAAAATATCTAACATTGTCATTGTTCTTTTGCCCTTTCTTTAAGCTGTCCACAAGCAGCTGAAATGTCAAGCCCTTTACTTTCTCTTATAGTGCAAGTTATACCTTTATTACTGAGTAAATCTTGGAATTTAATCGCATTTTCTAAACTAGGGCGTTTATATAAACTTCCTTCATGTGGATTAAAGAGTATTAAATTCACTTTAGCTTTAATGCCGTTTAAAAGCTTGACTAATTCTTTAGCGTGTTCAAGCTTATCATTGATACCATCAATTAAAAGATATTCAAACATTACCCTTTTTCTTTGATCTATAGGAAATTCACGCACCGCATCCATAATCGCAGCGATATTATAAGCTTTATTGATAGGCATAAGCTCAGTTCGAAGCTCATCATTAACCGCATGCAATGATATAGCAAGTAAAACACCTAAATTCATTTGACCTAATTCTTTGATTTGTTTTGCTAAACCGCTAGTGCTGATGGTTTGACGGCGAGGACTTATGGCAAGCCCCTCATTTTGCGCTAAAATTTTTACCGCTTTAGAAACATTTTTAAGATTATCCAAAGGCTCGCCCATACCCATATATACTATATTTACACGGCGTTCATAAGGGATATTGTTTTGTTTCTTTATCCATAAAATTTGTCCGACTATCTCACCTGCACTTAAATTTCTTTTCAAACCACCCTTGGCAGTAAGACAAAAACTACATCCGCTTTTACAACCTACTTGAGAAGAAACACAGATAGTATATCTCGCATGAGAAATTCTTTTGCCTTCTGTGTCTATTTTTTCTTCTTTCATAGGCAAAAGCACACTTTCTACCCTTAAACCATCGATAAGTTCAAAAAGATATTTTATACTTCCATCTTTGCTTTGCTCATTTTTAACGCATTTTACAGGAGAAAAATGAAAATTTTGCGCAAGTTCTAAACGTAGATCTTTTGGTAAACTTGACATATCGGAAAAATCATTGGCGTATTTTTGATAAATCCATTGATAAATTTGTTTCACGCGAAACATCGGTTTGATTTTTTCTCCTAATTCTTCAGGTAAAAAATCTAAAATATTAACAAGCTCTTTCAAAATTATTTTCCTTTTTGAATTTTTAAATATAATGATATTTTTTTAAGTATTCTTCTAATTTTTCTTTTGCCTTTTGATGATTTTTTATAAAATCTTCGTGAGCATTTTCATTACAAAAATTTGTTGCACACAAAATACACTCTGCATCAATATTTAAATTTTTAGCTACGCTCAAAACAGAAAAGGCTTCCATATTTTCTGCAAAAAAACCTAATTTTGAAAATTCTTTTGCTGCTTTTGAATTTTGACAAATATAATTTGAAGAATTGATTTTGATTGTTTCACGAGAAACATTTTCTTTTTCTAAGCAAATTTCATATTTTGCAGGAGTATAAAAAGCATGTGAAATTTTAGAAAATTCTACATTAAAAGCATATGAACTTCTATAAATTTCTAAAATTTCTCCCTTATCATAAAGTCCACAAGTTCCTATAAATATGAGTTTTGATGGTTTTTCTTTTAAGCAAAGTTGACCCAAATGAAAAGCTGATTCAACCAAACCTATACCTATAGCTTTTGCAAAAGAAAAATTTTCATTTCCACCCGCACAAACAATCATTTTGATCCTTATGAAATTTTACAAAAATAATTCTACCTAAAAAGACTTAATTAAGAATTTTTAGATAAAATTATTTCTTATGGTTAAAGCAAAAAAACAATACGGACAAAATTTTTTAATCGATAAAAGCGTATTAGCAAAAATCATCCAAGCCATACCCAAAGAGATGAACAATATCATTGAGATTGGGCCTGGCTTAGGTGATTTAACGCAAGAACTTTTAAAAATTTCTCAAGTAAAAGCTTATGAAATCGATAATGATCTCATACCTATTTTAAAAAAGAAATTTCAAAAAGAACTTGAATGTGGAAAATTTAACTTGATCCATCAAGACGCAAGCGAAGCTTTTAATCCTAGTCTTGATGAAAAACCATATTTTTTGGTTGCAAATTTGCCTTATTATGTTGCAAGTCACATTATATTAAAAGCTTTAGAAGATAAAAATTGTCTAGGGCTTATTGTAATGGTGCAAAAAGAAATGGCTGAAAAATTCTGCGCTAAAGAAGGAAATAGTGAGTTTTCTTCTTTAGGTGTTTTAAGTGCAATGATTTGCGAAAGAAAAATGCTTTTTGATGTTGATCCACAATGTTTTAATCCTCCACCAAAAGTTATGTCAGCGGTGATGAGTTTGATTAAAACTAAGGATTTTGATGAACTTTGCGAAATAGAAAATTTCAAAAATTTTCTAAAAGACTGTTTTAAAGCTCCTAGAAAACAACTCTTAGGAAATTTAAAAACATATAAAGCAAAAGTTTTAGAAGTTTTAAGCACCCTTGGCTTAAAAGAAAACATCAGACCACATGAAATTTGCGTTGATTCATACCTTAAAATTTATGACAAATTAAAGGATGAATATGGACGAAAACAAAGAGATAAATAAAAACGAACAAAATCCGAACTCAAATTCAAAAAACAATAAACGCTATAAATATAAAAATCGCAGAAAAAAATTAGCCGATTCTTTGCAAAATGAAAATGATACTCCAAAAATTGATCAAAATTCTAACAAGGAAATTTCTGAAAACTCAGAGAATAAAACTGAGAAAAAAAAGAAAAAAAATCGCAATCTTCCTTCAAAACTCACAGGCAATGAAGATTGGCAAATCGCTCTTGCAGAATGTATAGAAGCTAACCGTGTTTCACATGAAAACCGCTTACACCCTTTAAAATATAATAATTCTAGCGAACATAAAATCCGCATCACTCCTTTAGGAGGCTTGGGAGAAATTGGTGGAAATATCAGTGTTTTTGAAACCAATAAAGATGCAATTATAGTAGATATAGGTATGAGTTTTCCTGATGGAACTATGCATGGGGTAGATATTATCATTCCTGATTTTGACTATGTAAGAAAAATTAAAGATAAAATTCGTGGTATAGTGATCACTCATGCGCACGAAGATCATATCGGTGCGGTGCCTTATTTCTTTAAAGAATTTCAATTTCCTATCTACGCTACACCTTTGGCTTTAGGAATGATTTCAAACAAATTTGAAGAACATGGCTTAAAAGCAGAACGCAAATGGTTTCGTCCTGTAGAAAAACGCAAAGTTTATGAGATAGGTGAATTTGATATAGAGTGGATTCACATCACGCATTCTATCATTGATGCTTCAGCACTTGCGATCAAAACAAAAGCAGGAACGATTATCCACACAGGTGATTTTAAAATCGATCAAACTCCAATTGATGGCTATCCAACAGACTTAGGACGTTTGGCACATTATGGAGAAGAAGGGGTTTTATGTCTTTTAAGCGATAGTACAAATTCCTATAAAGAAGGCTATACAAAAAGTGAAAGCTCCGTAGGGCCAACTTTTGATCAAATTTTTGCACGCACCAAAGGCAGGGTGATCATGAGCACTTTTAGTTCTAATATCCACCGCGTTTATCAAGCTATCACTTATGGTTTAAAATACGGTAGAAAAGTTTGTGTGATCGGTCGTTCTATGGAAAGAAATCTTTATACCACTATGGAATTAGGCTACATCAAACTTGATAGAAAAATTTTCATCGATGCTGATGAAGTAAGCAAATATAAAGACAATGAAGTGCTTATTGTAACTACAGGAAGTCAAGGCGAAACCATGAGTGCGCTTTATAGAATGGCAACAGATGAGCATAAATTTATAAAAATCAAACCTACAGATCAAGTGATCATTTCAGCTAAAGCCATACCAGGAAATGAAGCAAGTGTTTCTGCGGTGCTTGATTATCTTTTAAAAGCAGGAGCTAAAGTAGCGTATCAAGAATTTAGTGAAATTCATGTAAGCGGACACGCTAGTATAGAAGAACAAAAGCTTATGCTAACCCTTACTAAGCCTAAATTTTTCCTACCAGTTCATGGAGAATACAATCACATCACCAAACACAAAGAAACAGCGATGAAATGCGGTATTCCTGAAAGAAATATCTATCTTATGAGTGATGGTGATCAAGTAGAACTTTGCCAAAAATATGTTAAACGCATAAAAACCGTAAAAACAGGTAAAGTTTTTGTGGATAATCAAATCAACAAACAAATCGCCGATGATGTAGTTATAGATCGCCAAAAACTTGCAGATAGTGGTATAGTGGTTATTATCGCACAAATTGACAAAGCCACAAAAACACTGATCAACAAACCAAGAGTATTTAGCTATGGGCTAGTAGCTGACAAACACGATCATGCTTTTAGTAAAGATATGGCTGAAGTTTTAGGACAGTTTTTCATTAATGTTAAAGATGAAGTACTCAATGATCCAAGATTTTTAGAAAATCAAATCCGCCAAGTTTTAAGAAAACATATCTTTAGAAAGATTAAAAAATACCCAACCATAGTTCCAACTATTTTTGTAATGTAAAAAGGGCAAAAACGCCCTTTTTAAGGAAGATCAAATGAGAATTAATAAATTTATATCCCATAACACCCGCTATTCACGCCGTGAAGCTGATGAACTTATCAAACAAGGCTTAGTAAAAATAAACAACAAAATCGCCCTTTTAAGCGATGAGGTTAAATTTGATGATAAAGTCTTTGTTAAAGGTAAAAGAGTGCAAAAAAGAACGCAATTTAGCGTGATAATCTACCATAAACAAAAAGGTGAAATTGTCAGTAAAAAAGACGATCGTGGAAGAAAAACTATATACGATACCTTGCCAAGACAATTTAGTACTTGGCTTAGTGTAGGCAGACTGGATTATGCAAGTGAAGGCTTGCTTTTGCTTACAGATTCTCCTGTGATTGCCGATGCTTTAATGCATAGCGATTTAGAAAGAGAATACTACCTTAAAGTTAAAGGTACGGTGAGCAAACAAGTCATCGAAGCGATGCAAAATGGACTTGAGATTAAAAACGAAAAAAAAGGCGCACATGCAAAAACTAAAATTACCTCTATGAGTTTTGCTCCTTTTATTGACTTTGAAATTTTTGGATCAAGTGGAGGTTATACCAAGCTTAGAGTAATTATAAATGAAGGTAAAAATAGAGAGCTTAGACGCTTTTTTGGACATTTTGATCTTGAGGTTATGGATCTTAAGCGTGTTGCTTTTGGGGCTTTAGATCTTGGTATGTTAAAGGCAGGAAAACATCGCTATTTGGAAAATGGCGAATATGAAAAATTAAGAGATTTTTTGAAAATGAATAATATATATTATTAATTTTTTATAGGTTATTTTAATTTGAAGGGAGATTAAAATAAAAGACTTTAAATTATTTTAAAATTTTTGTAATTTATGTGAAGATGGACAAATTTAACTTAAATTGTTTTTTACATAAAATAAAAATCTTTTTCTATTTCTCTGCAAATTTGACTTTTGCAATGTAATTCTTTTTTATATTTTTTCAAAATTTCAAAAGTACTTGAGATAAAAATGCCAAAACCACATTCTTTGACATACTTAAAAACATTTTCAAATTCTTTTTGTGAAATATTGTTTAAATTTGCATTGAATTCTAAATCTTTGCTTACGATATTAAGTTGTGAGTTGAATTTAGCTCCTTGTATTTTTCCTTCATAATTTAAAGAATATTTTTGTAAAGCAAGTTTAATAAAATTATTATTTTTTTGATGTTTGTTAAGAGTGTTTTTTAAAATGTTGCCAATTTGAATATCTTTTGCATAGACATTTATTTTTCCAAAATCTTCTTTGAAATTACTGTAAATAATTCTAAGATTTTCAGTATAAGCAAGAATAAAAATTTCGTCGCCTACAAAAAAATTTTTAATATCGCAAACTATCTTTTTGTCTTTAATGTTACATTGATAATCTGCAGCACCTACTCTAGCACCACGTATTCCATAAAATTGCAAAATATCATAAATAGGCATAAAAATAAGTTCTTTATCTCTACTATAAGGATCTTTAAGAGAATTTAATCCTTTATTGATACAGGTTAGTGAATTTTCAAGGTTTACGCCAAAGACAAAAGTGCAAAACGTTAAAATGTAAAAGATGAATTTTATGCTTTTTCCTTAAGTAAATATAAAAAAATTATTTTACAAAACATTTTGATGTTATGTTTTGATAATTTAATTTTTTTGGATAATTATATATTTTATTCCTTAAAATAAATATAATTCATTGATTGTTAAAATTTTCACCAAAAAATAAAATATTTCCATTTCGTCCTTTTAAAAAGGAAAATAATATAAAATTTTCATTGAATTTCTTGACTTTGAAAACAAGATTTTATATACTCTCATTTCAATTTTTATAAATTGGTTAGTTTTTAACTAACGAGTTCTTTTTAAAGGAAATATTATGGAAAGAATTAGGCTTAAGCTAAAAGCTTATGACCATCGAGTACTAGACAGAACAGTTGCAGCAATCGTAGAAGCTGTTAAAAGAACAGGTGCGGATATCAGAGGTCCGATACCAATGCCTACTAAAATCAAACGCTATACAGTTTTAAAATCTCCACACATTAACAAAGATTCTCGTGAGCAGTTTGAAATAAGAATTCACGCGCGTATGCTAGATATAGTAGCAGCGACTCCAGATACAGTTGATTCTTTAACTAAGCTTGATTTAGCGCCAGAAGTAAGCGTTGAAGTAAGAGCTATGGGTAAGTAAGGATAAGATATGGAATATATTGTAGAAAAAATCGGAATGAGTAGAACAATTACTAATCCAAGTATCGCTGTAACTTTACTAAGAGTTGTAAATGCAAAAGTATGTGAAGTTGAAGGCGGAAAGGCTTTAGTAGCATATCCAAAAGGTAAAGCAAGTAATAAATGTGTCGCAGGACAACAAAAAAAGTATAATCTTTCTGCAGAATACAATAGATTTGCGACTTTAGAAGTAGCAAATACTGAAGCAGGAGATTTAGATGAAACTCCATTAAATGAAGCAAAAATTTTAAAAGTAAGCTTTAACACTAAAGGTAGAGGTTATAGCGGTGTTATGAAAAGACATAACTTCGCAGGGGGTCCAGCAAGTCATGGTTCAAGATTTCATAGACGCCACGGATCTATTGGTAATAGAGAATGGCCAGGTCGTGTTCAACCAGGTATGAAAATGGCAGGACACTATGGAAATACTAAAGTGACCGTTAAAAACGAAGTTGTATCTTATGATGCTGAAAACAAAATTTTAGTAGTTAAAGGTGCAGTACCAGGTTATAATGGTGCTATGGGTAAAATAAGGATTGCAAAATGAGTAAAGTAGTTGTTTTAAATGATAAATTAGAAAAAGCAGGTGAACTTGATTTACCTTCAAAATATGCGGAAGTAAATCCACACAATCTTTACTTATATGTAAAATCTTACCTTGCAAGTTTAAGAGCAAATACAGCTCATACTAAAGGTAGAAGTGATGTAAGTGGTGGTGGTAAAAAACCTTGGAGACAAAAAGGTCGTGGCGGTGCTAGAGCGGGTTCAACAAGAACTAACGTTTGGGTAGGCGGTGCGGTTGCTTTTGGTCCAACAAATGAAAGAAACTACTTCCAAAAAGTAAATAAAAAACAAAAAAGATTGGCGCTTGAAAGAGCTTTAGCAGATAAAGCAGCTAAAGGTGTGTTATTTACTGCTGATTCTTTAGCTATTGAAAGTGGTAAAACAAAAGATGCAAACGCTGTGATTAAAAAACTTGGCGTCAAAGATGCTTTAATCGTTAAAGATTTACTAGATGAAAAAACACTTTTAGCTTATAGGAATTTAGCAAATTGCTATGTAGTTGATGTAAGCGAAGTAAATGCTTATTTAGTATCTGTATTTAATGCTGTTATTATGGAAAAATCAGCGTTAGAATCTATTACAAAAGAGGGATAATTATGGCAGATATTACTGATATAAAGACTATACTTTACACAGAAAAAAGTTTGAATTTGCAAGAGCAAGGTGTCGTAGTTATTCAAACTTCGCCAAAAATGACTAAAACAGGCTTAAAAGCGGTTTTAAAAGAGTATTTTGGTGTAACTCCAAAAAGCATCAATTCCTTAAGAATGGATGGAAAAGTTAAGCGTTTTAGAGGTCGTTTAGGTCAAAGAAACGATTATAAAAAATTCTATGTTAAGCTACCTGAAGGTGTTAGCTTAGAAAATACGGAGGCTTAAGATGGCAATTAAAACTTATAAACCATATACTCCAAGTAGAAGATATATCACAGGTTTAAGTTCTGAAGATATTACAGCTAAACCAAGTGTACGCTCACTACTTGTTAAACTTCCAGCACACGCAGGTCGTAACAGCTATGGAAGAATTACAAGTCGTCATAAAGAAGCGGGTGCTAAAAAACTTTACAGAATTATTGATTTTAAACGTCGTAAATTCGGTATAGAAGGCAAAGTAGAAGCAATCGAGTATGATCCATATAGAAATTGTAGAATTGCTTTGATTGCTTATAAAGATGGGGAAAAAAGATATATTCTTCAACCACGTGGATTAAGCGTTGGCGATATCGTTGTAGCTGCTGAAAGCGGACTTGATATTAAACCAGGTAATGCAATGAAGCTTAAAAACATTCCTGTGGGTACTATTGTTCATAATGTTGAATTAAAGCCAGGCAAAGGGGGTCAAATGATCCGTTCTGCAGGTGCTTATGCACAACTTATGGGTAAAGAAGAAAAATATGTTATCTTAAGACTTGCAAGTGGCGAAATGAGACAAGTTTTAGCTGAATGTATGGCAAGTATCGGCGAAGTTGGAAATGAAGAATGGGCTAATGTAACTATCGGTAAAGCAGGTAGAAATCGCCATAGAGGTATCCGTCCACAAACTCGTGGTTCTGCTATGAACCCAGTAGATCACCCGCACGGTGGGGGTGAAGGTAAGAAAAATTCAGGCCGTCATCCAGTAACTCCATGGGGTAAACCAACCAAAGGTGCGAAAACTCGTCGTAAAAAAGCTAGCGATAAGCTAATAATTTCAAGAAGAAAAGGAAAGTAAGATGGCTAGATCACTAAAAAAAGGTCCTTTTGTTGATGATCATGTAATGAAAAAAGTCATCGCTGCTAAAAAGGCTAATGATAATAAACCAATTAAAACTTGGTCAAGAAGAAGCACAATTACTCCTGATATGATAGGACTTACATTTAATGTTCATAATGGTAAAAGCTTTATTCCAGTTTATATTACTGAAAATCATATCGGTTATAAACTTGGTGAATTTGCTCCAACACGCACATTTAAAGGGCATAAAGGCTCTGTGCAAAAGAAAATTGGTAAGTAAGGGATAAGATATGAGTAAAGCATTAATTAAATTCATAAGATTATCTCCAACTAAAGCAAGATTGATTGCTAGGGAAGTTCAGGGGATGAATGCAGAATTAGCTATGGCTAGTTTAAAATTTATGCCAAATAAAGGTGCAAAATATATCGCAAACGCAATTTCAAGTGCAGTAGCAAATGGTGGCTTTGAAGCAAACGAAGTGATTGTAAAAAGTTGTCGCGTGGATGCAGCTGCGGTGTTAAAAAGATTTAGACCAAGAGCTAGAGGAAGTGCAAGTCGTATTAGAAAACCAACTTCACATATTTTAGTAGAAGTGGCAAAAGCAGAAGTGAAAGCTGAAGAGAAAAAAACAGTAGCTAAAAAAACTACTACAACAAAAGCTCCAGCTAAAAAAACAACAAGCACTAAAAAAGCAACAGCGAAAAAGGAAAGCTAATGGGACAAAAAGTTAATCCAATTGGTCTAAGACTAGGAATCAATAGAAACTGGGAATCAAGATGGTTTCCAACTAAAGCAAATTTAGTAGAAAATATCGGTGAAGATTACAAAATCAGAGCTTTCTTAAAAAGAAAACTTTATTACGCAGGAATTAGTCAAATTTTAGTAGAAAGAACTGCTAAAAAACTTCGCGTTACTGTAGTTGCCGCAAGACCAGGTATCATCATCGGTAAAAAAGGTAGTGATGTTGATAATTTAAGAAAAGAATTGCAAGATTTAATCGGTAAAGATGTAAATATCAATATCAAAGAAGAAAGAAAAGCAGGAGCTTCAGCTCAACTTGCTGCTGAAAGTGTTGCAACTCAACTTGAAAAAAGAATTGCTTTTAGAAGAGCAATGAAAAAAGTAATTCAAGGCGCGCAAAAAGCAGGTGCTAAAGGGATTAAAGTTTCAGTTTCTGGTCGTTTAGGCGGTGCTGAAATGGCAAGAACAGAATGGTATCTTGAAGGACGCGTTCCACTTCATACTTTAAGAGCAAAAATCGATTATGGTTTTGCAGAAGCTAGAACTACTTATGGAAACATAGGGGTTAAAGTATGGATCTTTAAAGGTGAGGTATTACACAAAGGTATGCAACCTGAAAAAACTGAAGAAAGTGCTCCAGCTAAAAAGCCAAGACGCACAAGAAGGGGTAAATAATCATGTTAATGCCAAAAAGAACTAAATATCGCAAAATGATGAAAGGGCGTAACAGAGGTTATGCTAATCGTGGAACAGAATTTACTTTTGGTGAATTTGCATTAAAAGCAACTGAAGCAGGACGCATTAACTCACGCCAAATCGAAGCAGCGCGTATTGCTTTAACTCGTTTCGTTAAAAGACAAGGAAAAACTTGGATTAGAGTTTTCCCAGATAAGCCTTTGACAAAAAAACCTTTAGAAACTCGTATGGGTAAAGGTAAAGGTGCTGTTGAGGAATGGGTAATGAATATCAAGCCAGGCCGTATCATTTATGAAATGGCAGGAGTAAGCGAAGAAATGGCAAGAGAAGCATTGACTTTAGCAATGCATAAACTTCCATTTAAAACTAAGTTTGTTACAAGAGAGAGCCAAAATGAAATATACTGAGATTAAAGATAAAACAGCAGCTGAGCTTGCAACAATGCTAAAAGAAAAAAAGGTGCTTTTATTCACTTTAAAACAAAAGCTAAAAACAATGCAACTTACTAATCCAAAAGAGATTAGCCAAGTAAAAAAAGACATTGCTAGAATAAATACAGCAATTAACGCTTTAAGATAAGGATAGAGAAAATGGCATTTAAAAGAGAAATTCAAGGCGTTGTTGTTAAAATCGCTGGTGAAAAAACCGCAAGTGTTTTGGTTGAAAGAAAAGTGGTTCATCCAAGATATAGAAAAATTGTTAAACGCTTTAAAAAATATCTAATTCATGATGAGAGAAATGAAGTTAAAGTGGGTGATACTGTTGTTGCAGTAGAATGCAGACCACTTTCAAAAAGAAAATCGTTTCGCTTAAAATCTGTATTAGCTACAGGAGTTGAGTAATGATTCAAAGTTTTACTAGACTTGCAGTTGCTGATAATAGCGGTGCAAAAGAATTAATGTGTATCAAGGTTTTAGGGGGTAGCAAAAGAAGATACGCTACTGTAGGTGATGTAATCGTTGCATCTGTTAAAAAAGCTTTACCAAATGGAAAAGTTAAAAAAGGTCAAGTGGTAAAAGCGGTTATCGTTAGAACTAAAAAAGAAATTCATAGAGATAATGGTTCTTTGATTCGTTTTGATGAAAATGCTGCAGTTATTCTTGATAATAAAAGAGAGCCTATCGGAACTCGTATCTTTGGGCCAGTGGGCAGAGAAGTTAGATATGGTGGCTTTATGAAAATCGTTTCACTAGCACCGGAGGTATTATAATGGCGGTTAAATTAAAAATCAAAAAAGGTGATAGCGTTAAGGTTATCACAGGTGATGATAAAGGTAAAACAGGTAAAGTTTTGGCGGTATATCCAAAAACACTTAAAGTGGTAGTTGAAGGATGTAAAATTGCTAAAAAAGCTATTAAGCCGAGCGAGAAAAACCCAAATGGTGGTTTTATCAATAAAGAAATGCCAATGGATATTTCCAATGTGGCAAAAGTTCAGGAGTAAGCGATGATGAGATTAAAAGAAAAATACAATCAAAGCATTAAACCTGCATTGGTTAAAGAATTTGATATTAAAAATCCTATGCTTATCCCTGTGATCGAAAAAGTAGTTATCAGTGTAGGTGCTGGTGAGTTAGCTAAAGATCAAAAAGTATTGCAAAATGTTGCAGATACTATTTCTTTAATTGCAGGACAAAGGGCTGTGATTACTAAAGCTAAAAAATCAGTTGCAGGATTTAAAGTTCGCGAAGGTTTTCCTGTAGGTGTAATGGTAACTTTAAGAAAAGAAAATATGTATGCTTTTCTTGATAAATTAATTTCTATTGCTTTGCCAAGGGTGAAAGACTTTAGAGGTTTAAGTAGAGATGGTTTTGATGGACGCGGAAACTATAACTTCGGTCTTGATGAGCAGTTGATGTTCCCAGAAGTGGAGTATGATAAAATTTTAAGAACTCATGGTATGAATATTTCTATAGTTACAACAGCACAAAATGACAAACAGGCACAAAAGTTATTAGAACTTATCGGTGTGCCATTTACAAAAGGAAAGTAAGATGGCTAAAAAATCAATGATTGCAAAAGCGGCACGCAAGCCTAAATTTAAGGTTAGAGCTTATACGAGATGCCAAATTTGTGGGCGTCCGCATTCGGTTTATAGAGATTTTGGAATTTGCAGAGTTTGCTTAAGAAAAATGGGCAATGAAGGTTTGATTCCAGGTCTTAAGAAAGCAAGTTGGTAAGGATAAAATATGATAAATGATATTATTTCAGATTCACTCACTCGTATCAGAAATGCAGGAATGAGAAAGCTTGAAACAACCAAGCTTTTACATTCTAAAGTTGTAGAAGCTTTAGTTGGAATTTTTCAAGCTAAGGGCTATATTGAGAGTTTTAATGTTATTGAAGAAGATAAAAAGAAATTTATCAATGTAGTTTTAAAATACGATGAAAAAGGTAAGAGTGTTATCAATGAGCTTAAAAGAATTTCTAAGCCCGGTCGTCGTGTTTATAAAGGTAAAGATGAAATCAAGCGTTTTAAAAATGGTTATGGTACTATCGTAGTTAGCACAAGTCGTGGCGTTTTAGCTAATGATGAAGCTTATAAAGCAGGTGTTGGCGGCGAAATTTTATGTACTATTTGGTAAAAAATCTGCTTTTTATGGCATTGGGTATCCATTCTTTTAAAAAAGTAGAAATATCCTAGACAAATAAAAAGGAAAAATATGTCTCGTATAGGTAAACAACCGATTGCTATTCCAGCAGGAGTAGAAGTAAAATTAGAAGGAAATTTGCTTAAATTTAAAAAAGGAAATTTGGCAAAAGAACTTGATACTAAAGCAAATGTAAATGTTGAGATTAAAGATAATAATATTCTTTTTTCTCCAAAAGGTGAAGATAGACAAAGTAGAGCTTATTGGGGAACTTACAGAGCTTTAGCTTACAATATCGTTGTAGGTTTAACTCAAGGTTTTTCAAAAACTCTTGAAATCAATGGAGTTGGTTATAAAGCAGCTTTAAAAGGTAAAGTTTTAGAACTAAGCCTTGGTTTTTCTCATCCTATTAATTATGATATTCCAGAAGGAATTGAAATTGTAGTGGATAAAAATACTATTGCAGTTAAAGGAAGTGATAAACAAGTTGTAGGTCAAGTTGCTGCTCAAATTCGTGAATTTAGACCACCAGAGCCATATAAAGGAAAAGGCGTTAAGTATTCTGATGAACGCATTATCCGCAAAGCTGGTAAGACATCTAAGAAGTAAGGGTAGAATATGAGAGCAAATGTATTAAAAAGAAAACTAACTTTAAGAATCAAAAGAAAAAAAAGAATTAGAGCGAAAATTTCAGGTTGTGAAAATTTTCCAAGAATTTCTGTATTTAAATCGAACAGAACTCTATATATCCAAGCGATTGATGATGTAAAAGCTGTAACTTTAGCAGCAGTTGATGGACGCAAACTTGGCGTTAAAGCAAATAAAGATGGCGCTAAAAAAATTGCTGCTGAATTTGCTAAAACTTTAAAAGCTAAAAAGATAGAACAAGCTGTTTTTGATAGAAATGGTTATGTATATCATGGTGTTATTGCAGTTTTGGCTGAATCTTTAAGAGAAAATGGCATTAGGCTATAAGGGGTAAATCGATGGAAAAATATAATAGAGAAGAATTTGAAGAAGTAATCGTCGATATCGGCAGAGTTACTAAGGTTGTTAAAGGTGGTAGAAGATTTAGATTTACTGCTTTAGTTATCGTTGGAAACCGCAAAGGTTTGGTAGGTGTTGGTTATGGTAAGGCTAAGGAAGTTCCAGATGCTATCCGTAAAGCTGTTGACGATGCGTTTAAAAATATCGTTGAAGTTAAAACTAAAGGCTCAACTATCGCTCATGATGTAGAGGTAAAATACAACGCAAGTAGAATTTTACTTAAACCAGCTAGTGAAGGTACAGGAGTTATCGCGGGTGGTTCTACACGCCCTATCGTGGAACTTGCAGGTATTAAAGACATCTTAACCAAGTCTTTGGGTTCAAATAATTCAGCTAATGTGGTTCGTGCTACAATCAAAGCTTTAACAATGTTAAAAGGATAAGAAGATGAATTTAACAAAAGCAGCGGGTTCAACGCATAAAACTAAAAGAATTGGCCGTGGTCAAGGTTCTGGCATGGGTAAGACTGCTACTAAAGGGGGTAAAGGTCAAACTGCTAGAAAAGGTTATAATGAAAAAAGAGGTTTTGAAGGGGGTCAACAACCACTTCAAAGAAGACTACCAAAAGTAGGTTTTACTTCTAAAATTCAAAAACCTTATGTGATTAATGTTGAAAAAATCACAGCTGTAAAAGAGCTTAGTGAAATTACATTTGAGAGCATTAAAAGTGTTCACAAAATTTCAAAATCTGTGAATAAAATCAAATTAATTGGTGCAAGTGCAAAAGACTTAGTATCAAAAATCAAAGACGAGAATATTAGCGTCACCGGATCAAAATAATGAATAGAGCATTGACGAATAAGATTTTAATCACCTTAGCATTTTTGTTTGCTTATAGGGTTCTGGCTTATGTGCCAGTTCCTGGCGTCAATGCTGATGTGATTGCGGAATTTTTTAATAACAATCAAAACAATGCTTTGGGTTTATTTAATGTTTTTAGTGGTGGAGCGGCTGAACGCTTTTCTATCATTTCTTTAGGTATTATGCCTTATATTACTGCTTCTATTATCATGGAGCTTCTTGCGGCAACTTTTCCAAATATCGGTAAGATGAAAAAAGAACGTGATAGTATGCAAAAATATATGCAAATTATCCGTTATGCGACTATTGTGATTACTTTGGTTCAAAGTATAGGCGTTGCTATAGGTTTGCAAAGCTTACATGGTCGTGGTGGTGCAGGGGCTATAATGGTGGAAGATTTAAATATGTTTATCGCACTTTGTGCTATTTCTATGCTTGCAGGAACTATGCTTTTAATGTGGCTTGGCGAACAAATTACACAAAGAGGTATAGGAAATGGTATTTCTTTAATCATTTTTGCAGGTATTGTTTCAGGTATTCCAAGAGCGATTTCAGGAACTGTAGGACAAATTAATTCAGGTGAGATGAATTTCTTAACCGCTTTTGCAATTTTTGCTTTGATTTTAATCACTATAGGCGTGATTATTTATGTAGAACTTGGAGAAAGAAGAATTCCTATTTCTTATTCTCGTAAAGTTGTAATGCAAAATCAAAACAAACGCATTATGAATTATATTCCTATTAAACTCAATCTTAGTGGAGTTATTCCACCGATTTTTGCTAGTGCGATTTTGATGTTTCCAACAACGATTTTACAAACTAGTACAAATCCTTATCTGCAAGCCATTAATGACTTTTTAAATCCAAATGGTTATTTGTTTCATGTTTTAACTTTCTTGTTTGTAATTTTCTTTGCTTATTTTTATGCTTCTATTGTATTTAACGCTAAAGACATAGCAGAAAATTTGAAAAAGCAAGGCGGTTTTATCCCTGGAATTCGTCCAGGTGAAGGAACTTCAAATTATCTTAATGAAGTGGCTTCTCGTTTAACTTTATCAGGTTCTATTTATTTAGGGCTTGTTGCAACCTTGCCTTGGGTTTTGGTGAAATTTATGGGTATGCCTTTTCATTTTGGCGGTACTTCTGTACTTATTGTAGTTCAAGTAGCGCTTGATACAATGAGAAAAATTGAAGCTCAAATTTATATGAGTAAATACCAAACTTTAAGTGCGGTAGGTTTGTAATATATTTCAACAAGGGTAATTTTCCTTGTTGAAATAATTTTTTTATTTTATTCTTTTTCTTGTATGTTTTATTTTTATCAAATGTGTAAATAATCTACAAAAATTTAAATTAGCTTTTAAAATTTTTCTAATTTTTTTAAAAAAATACTAAAAATATGTAATACTAAAATTAGATTTGTTTAGGAGAAGCCATGAAGAATACTTTAAAAAAGAATTTTTTCACTTTGATTTTGCTTTCTTTTTGTGGCTCTATTATTTATGGTTTGCCTTATTTTAGAAAGTATTATTATGATGATTATATGGCTTTGTATCATTTAGATAATTTTCAAATGGGTTTATTAGGTAGTGCTTATGGTTTGTTAGGACTTTTTTCTTATGCTTTGGGTGGATATTTAGCAGATCGTTTTGCTCCTAAGAAGCTTTTGATCTTTTCTTTGGTGGCTACAGGATGTGGGGGTTTGCTTCATCTTTATTTTGCTTCGCTTAAGGCTCTTATGATTATTTATGGGCTTTGGGGTATTACTTCGCTTCTTACTTTTTGGCCTTCTTTGATGAAAATCATACGCACTTTAGCCAGCGAGCAAGAGCAAGCAAGAGCTTATGGGGTCTTTGAAGGGGGTCGTGGTGTGGTTAGCGCTATACATTTAGCTATTGCTACGGCTATTTTTGGCTATTTTCAAACCAAGGCTTTAGCTTCTAAGGGTATAGAGATGATTATCATTTTTTATTCTTTAGCTCCTATAATTAGTGCAGTGATTTTGTTTTTTCTTTTAAAAGAGAGTAAGCATGAAAAAAGTGAAAATTTAAAATGGAGTGATTTTTTATCTCTTATTAAAAATCCTGCTTTATGGCTTGTGGTGGCCATCACTTTTTGTACTTATTTTTTCAATATGAGTTTTTATTATTTTACCCCTTTGCGAGTAATGTTATAGGTACTTCTGCTGTATTTGCAGCTATTTTAGCGGTTTTAGCCTCTTATATACGCCCCATTGCTTCTATAGTAGGTGGTTTTGTAGCTGATGGTTTTGGAAAGGCTAAGGTTATGTTAGTGGGTTTTGTAACCATGGGACTTGGAGTGGTGCTTTTAATGTTTAGTGCTTATTGGGGTGGTTTTATACAAATGGTGGCTTTAACCTTAGCTTGTGTGATTGTTTATGTGGCTATGTATTCTAATTTTAGTATTTATTATTCTTTATTAAGCGAGGGTAAAATTCCTGTACATTTAGCTGGTATGGCCATAGGTATAGTTTCTACTTTTGGATATTTGCCTGAAGTTTTTGCACCTGTTTTAGCAGGAGATTTGCTTGATAAATATCAAGGAGTAAAGGGTTTTCATATCTATTTTAGTATCATGATTGCTATGGCTATTATGGGTGCTATTTTTTGTTTGTTTTGGATAAAAAAATACAATAAAAAAGGAAAAAAATATGAAGAAAATAATTAAAGATTTTAAATTTAAAGTGAAAGTGATAGAAAATATTTGGATTACTTTAAAGGATGGCACAAGGCTTTCTTCTAGAATTTGGTTTCCACAAACCAATGAGAAACTTCCTGCTATTTTAGAATACATTCCTTATAGAAAAAATGATGGTACAAGAACAAGAGATGAACCTATGCATGGCTATTTTGCAGGCAATGGTTATGTTGTTGTAAGAGTGGATATGAGAGGCAGTGGGGAATCTGATGGGCTCTTAAAAGATGAGTATTTAAAGCAAGAACAAGATGATGCCTTAGAGCTTATAGAATGGATAGCCAAACAAGAATGGTGCAATGGCAAAGTAGGCATGATGGGTAAGTCTTGGGGTGGTTTTAATTCTTTGCAAGTGGCTGCTAGAAGACCTAAGAATTTAAAAGCCATTATAGTGGTGGGTTTTACCGATGATAGATACAATGAAGATATACATTATAAAGGCGGGTGCTTACTCAATGATAATTTTTGGTGGGGCAATATCATGCTTGCTTATCAAGCCCGTTTTGTAGATCCAAAAATCGATCCAAATGGAAGAGAGAAATGGCTTCATAGACTTGAAAATATGCCTTTATGGCCTGCTTTATGGATGGAACATAATTTAAAGGATAAGTATTGGAAACATGGCTCGGTGAGTGAAAATTATGAGGATATACAAGTACCTGTTTTTGCTTTAGATGGATGGGCTGATTCTTATACCAATCCTGTTTTTACTCTCATGCAAGGTTTAAAGGTTCCAAGAAAAGCCATTATAGGCCCTTGGGCTCATGTTTATCCGCACGATGGTTTTCCAGCTCCTGCTATGGGATTTTTACAAGAAGCTTTAAAATGGTGGGATAAATGGCTAAAAGATGAAGATAATGATGTTCTTGATTGTCCTATGATATAAGCTTATATAGAAGATCCTTTAAAACCTAGTTCTAAAGTGAGTGAGGTTAAAGGGCGTTTTGTGGGATTAGAAAGTTATCCTAGTAAGGATATAAATTATCATACCTATTTTTAAATCCTTATAGACTCACTCAAGAAAAAAGCAAGCAAAGCATTAAGATTAATACCCCACAAAATCATGGACTTTTAGCTGGAGAGTGGATGGGAGCAGCCGTTTTGGGAGAAAGTCCTGCAGATCAAAGATTAGATGATGGTTTGGCTGTGGTTTTTGAAAGTGAAATTTTGCAAGATGAGCTTGATGTTTTAGGTTATCCCTTGTTAAAAGTGAAATTAAATAGCGATAAGCCTAAAGCTATGCTTTTTGCACAACTTAGTGAAGTAAGGGAAGATGGCTTTGTACAAAGGGTGAGCTATGGGGTTTTAAATTTAGCCTTAAATAAAGAAAGAAGTGAATTTACACCCTTGATAAAAAATGAATGGATCCAAAGAGAGCTAAGGCTTGATTGTTGTGGGCATCGTTTTGCTAAGGGATCTAAGATAAGACTTTCTTTGGCTACAACCTTTTGGCCTATGTTTTGGCCTATGCCTGAAAATGTGACCTTGACTTTGGATTTAAATGAATGCGATTTTGCTTTACCTGTTTTTAGTGGCAAGGATAGCAATAAAGTGAATTTAGAAGCTCAAAGTGCTCCTTTAACTCCTCTTACTTTGCTTAAAGAAGGTAGGGTAGATAGGAGTATAACTTATGATATTTTAAGCGATACTTACACTTGTATAACCGATGGAGTGGGTGGAGTTTTTGGCGAAGGTATTTATAGATTTGATGAGATTGATATTTTAGTAGAACACAATCTTAAAAGAGAGCTAGTCCTTCAAAATGAAGATCCTCTAAGTGCTAAATACACTATCACTCAAAAGATGAAAATTGGTAGGGAAAATTGCATGATGGATGCTGATATTATTCTTACTCAAACCAGTGATAAGGAGTATTTTTATATCAAGGGTAAAATGCAGGTTAAGGAAAATGAAAAACTTGTCTTTGATAAAAATTATAATTATAAAACTCTACGAAAGAGTTTGTAAATCCTAGATAATTAAATCTAAATTTATCAGGTTTAATTAAAAATTATGAAGAATATAATTAATTGAATTAATTTATCCTAGGTTTTTGCTTTAAAAATAAAAACACAATGCACACTATAAAAATTACTATTGACCATATTAAAAAAGCATCTACAAGACCCATTTGCCTAACGATAGGTTGAGAGATAATAGGACTTAAAAATTGTCCTAAAAATATACAACTTGCTAAAATTCCATAAGCCCTAGCGCGAGCATTTTCAGGACAGATTGAAAAAAGATAAGCCGTATTATTTACAAGCATAATACCTCCGCCCATTCCAAGCAAAGCTAAGGCGATTAAAACTGTGAAAAAGCTATCTACTAAAAAAAGCAGCAAAAAAGAACAAGATACGATAAAAAGAGTTAAAACATAGATAGTTTTAATACTTAAGAATTTTATAATATATCTATAGCTTAGAGAGAAAAAACCATAACATAGTGCAGACACAGACATCGAAATACCTATATATTTAGGATCCAATCCTAAATGTTCTTCTATATAGTAAGGAAGTTGAGTTGGCGAAATATAATAAACTACCATGATAAAAAAACCTATAAAATAGATAGGAAAAAATTGCCAATAATTTGTTTTTGCTTCTATTTTTGTATGATTATAGAATTTAAATTTTCTAGGTTCAAAAAGATAAATGATAGCCATTAAGGTAATTAAAATTCCAAGTCCATATACCAAAAAAGGATAACGCCAAGAATAACTTGAAACAAATCCCGCAATAGAAATAAAAACAGCACCCCCTACCGCACAAAAAAATCCTTGAAGACTTAAAGCATTTTCTCTGCGATTAAAGCCACCGCGACTATAA
Source organism: Campylobacter sp. US25a (assembly GCF_004379075.1). Taxonomy (NCBI): domain Bacteria; kingdom Pseudomonadati; phylum Campylobacterota; class Epsilonproteobacteria; order Campylobacterales; family Campylobacteraceae; genus Campylobacter; species Campylobacter sp. US25a. Next base: position 7,921 of record NZ_RYYM01000009.1, on the reverse strand, counting down.
TAATCTCCAAGTAAAGCCGAAGCGCCTGTCATTATAAAAGCAGTTGCCATACCAAAAATAGCTCTTGAAGTCAGTATAGCATAAATATCATTTAAGAAAAAGCCACTTACCCCAGAAATAGTCCAAATCACCATAGCTGGAAGAATGAATTTTAATTTGCCAAATTTATCCATTAAAATACCAGCAAATGGAGATAAAATGACAACAAAAATAGCAGGAATGGTTAAAACTAAGCGAACAAGTATATCAAGATGAGTTAATGTGAAACTTGAAGCAAGAGTAGCGCCACTTTGGGTTAAAAGTTCTTCAAAATGTCTGTTGATAGCAGGCAGAGCAGATGAAATGACCACACTTCCTAGCATAGTCATAGCGGCCATAGAAAACACAGCCGCTTTAAATCCGGACTTTTCAGTAATTTGAATTATTTTTCTATCCATTTTTGTGTCATTTGGATGAAATTTATAATTTTTGCTATTCATAATTTTTGCCTTTTTTATTTTATTATACTCCAAAAATTATGATTTGTATTTAAAATTACTTAAAATTATATTTTATTTATTTTGTTATGATAGTTTTGTTTTTAAAATATTTTAGCTTAATTAAAATATATTTTATAAGTAGAATTTTAAATATTTTTAGCTAAATTCAGCTTTTTATTTAACAAGGGTGCAAAATGAAGAAAAATTTAATCATAGTAGAATCTCCTGCAAAAGCTAAAACCATAGGAAATTTTTTGGGAAAAGATTATGAAGTTATCGCTTCTAAAGGACATATTAGAGATTTACCTAAATCAAGCTTTGGGATTAAAATAGAAGATGATGAATTTATCCCTGAGTATAGAATTACAAGTGATCATAGCGCCTTAGTTAAAGAACTTAAAAGCAAAGCCAAAGATGCCAAAGAAGTTTATCTTGCAACGGATGAGGATAGAGAAGGAGAAGCCATAGCTTATCATATTGCAAAAGCTATAGGCAAAGATGAAAATACCTTGCCACGCATCGTTTTCCATGAAATTACTAAAAGTGCTATAGAAAATGCTTTAAAAAATCCAAGAAAATTAGATATGCACTCTGTAAATGCCCAACAAACTAGACGCCTTTTAGATCGCATTGTAGGATATAAACTCAGCCCTTTATTGGGGCAAAAAATTCAAAGAGGACTTAGCGCAGGGCGTGTTCAAAGTGCGGCTTTAAAGATCATAGTCGATCGTGAAAAAGAAATTCGTGCCTTTGTACCACTAGAATATTTTAGCATAGATATGATTTTTCAAAAAGATTTAGATGCAGAACTAGTTGAGTTTGATAAAGCTAAGATAGAAAAACTTACCATTACCAACAAAGATCGTGCTAAGCTTATACTAGAGGCTTGTAAAAATGAAGCTTATACTATAAGCGACATTGAAAGCAAAGAAAGAAAAATCGTTCCACCGCCTCCTTTTATGACTTCAACTTTGCAGCAAAGTGCTAGCAATCGCCTTGGTTTTAATCCTAAAAAAACCATGATGATAGCTCAAAAACTCTATGAAGGAGTAAATACTCACGAGGGCGTGATGGGGGTTATTACGTATATGAGAACCGATAGTTTAAATTTGGCCAAAGAAGCTATAGAGAATGCAAGAAAATTCATACAAGCAAATTTTGGCAAAGACTATCTTCCAAGTAAAGCAAATGTATACACTACAAAAGCCAAAGGCGCTCAAGAAGCTCATGAAGCTATACGCCCTACAAATTTAAGTTTTACTCCAGAAATTGCAGCTAAATTTTTAGACAAAGATGAGTTAAAACTTTACACACTTATTTACAATCGCTTTTTAGCCTGTCAGATGAATCCTGCTATCTCTCAAACTCAAAATGTATTTGTAAAAAATGATAGAGCAGTTTTTAAAATAGGCGGTAGAAAAATCCTTTTTGAGGGATATTATAAAGTTTATGGTGATATGGATAAGGATAAAATTTTACCAAATTTTAAAATAGGTGAAAATTTAAAAATACAAAATTTAGAAATGAACTCACATTTTACCGAACCACCTTCAAGGTATTCAGAAGCAGGACTTGTAAAAAAACTTGAAAGTTTAGGCATAGGTCGCCCTTCTACTTATGCACCAACCATTTCTATACTTACAAGCCGTGATTATGTAAAAATAGACAAAAAACAACTTATTCCTAGTGAGGTTGCTTTTAATGTAACCGAAGTGCTTGAAAAAAATTTTAGCGATATAGTGGATAGTAAATTTACTTCAAATCTTGAAAACACTTTAGATGAAATCGCAGAAGATAAGGCAGATTGGCAAGAAACTTTAAAAGAATTTTACTATCCTTTTATGAGAAAAATCGAAGAAGGAAAAACAAAAATCGCCAGTCAAAAAACTGTTACAAAATTAGGTGAAAGTTGTCCTGATTGTGGCGGGGAACTTGCTATTAGAAAAGGACGTTTTGGAGAATTTGTAGCGTGTTTAAATTTCCCAAAATGTAAGTATTCAAGAAATTTAAAAAGTGAAAGTAAAAATGAAAGCGAAAATACTGCCGCAAAAGCTAAAGCTAATGGTACAGGTATTACTTGTCCAAGTTGTCAAAAAGGTGAAATCGTAGAACGCTTTTCAAAACGCGGTAAATTTTATGGCTGTAGCGCTTATCCAAAATGCAATTTTATAAGCAAATACAAACCAAGTGAAGAAAAATGCGAAGAGTGTGGCGAAACTTTAGTGATAAAAGAGCTTAAAAAAGGTACATTCTTAGAATGCTTAAAGTGCAAAATCAAAAAAGAAATGAAGGATTAGAATGCAAATCATGCTTTGTGCTATTTCAAATATAGCGAGTGGAAATTGTTCAGAAGACTGTAAATACTGCACTCAAAGTGCATATGTAAAAACAGATATTCAAAAATATCGTCGTAAAGAACTTTCGCAAATCGTTTTAGAAGCAAAAATGGCAAAGAAAAATGAAGCCTTGGGTTTTTGTTTGGTTACAGCAGGACTTGGGCTTGATGATGAAAAGCTTGAGTATGTTTGCGAAGCTGCTAAGGCCGTGCAAAAAGAAGTGCCTAACTTGCTTTTAATTGCCTGTAATGGCATGGCAAGCGTGGAACAACTCAAAGAACTTAAAAAAGCAGGAATTTTTTCTTATAATCACAATCTTGAAACTTCTAAGGAATTTTTTCCACAAATTTGCACCACGCATACTTGGGAAAGTAGATTTCAAACCAATTTAAACGCTAAAGAAGTAGGGCTTATGCTTTGTTGTGGTGGAATCTATGGTATGGGTGAGAGTGAAGAAGATAGGCTAAGTTTTAGAAAATCTTTGCAAGAATTACAACCTTTTTCAACGCCTATTAATTTTTTTATAGCAAATGAAAATTTAAAACTACAAGTTCCAAGACTTAGTGCTGATGAAGCCTTAAAAATTGTTCGTGATACCAAAGAAGCTTTACCGCAAAGCGTGGTAATGGTAGCAGGTGGGCGTGAAGTGGTATTGCAAGAAAGACAGTATGAAATTTTTCAAGCAGGTGCTGGGGCTATTGTTATAGGAGATTATTTAACCACTAAAGGTGAAGAACCAAGTCAAGATATAATAAAATTAAAAAAAATGGGATTTACTTTTGCATCAGAGTGTCATTGATACACAGGCTTTAATCGATTTAAAAATTCTTATTGTTATAGCCTTGTGTTTGCTTTTTTCTCCGCATATTGCAAGAATTTTTCGCTTACCTATTTCGGCTACTGAAATTATTTTAGGGGCAATAATAGCGTATTTTGGTTTCATAGGAAAAAGTGAAAATTTTGCACTTTTAGCCAATGTAGGTTTTTATTATCTAATGTTTATAGCGGGCATGGAGGTAAATTTAAGAGCCTTTTTTAATATGGATAAAGAAGTTGTCAAAAAAAGTTTTTTTTATATTTTTTTACTTTACGCTTTATCTTCTTTTATAGTATGGATTTTTGGACTTTCTTTAGTATTTATTATCATTATACCTGTGATGAGTGTAGGGCTTTTATCTTTACTTTTTAAGGATTTTGGAAAAGAGTGTTATTGGCTAAATATTGCTATGATAGTAGCTACTTTAGCTGAGGTGATTTCTATTGTGCTTTTGACTATAGCGGGAGCTTTTTTGCGCGAAGGAACAGGTATTATTGATGTAGCGCAAAGTATTTTATATCTTAATATCTTTTTGGGACTTTGTTTGCTCGGATTTAAAATGCTTGGTGTGCTTTTTTGGTGGTATCCTCAGCTTAAAGTTGTGCTTATGCCATGGGAAGATAAAAATGAAAAAGATATAAGATTTTGTATGGCCATTTTTATACTGATTATTGTTGCTATGGTTATTACAAAACTTGAAATCGTTCTTGGCTCTTTTATAGCAGGTTCATTTATAGCTACTTTTTTTGATCATAAAAAAGATCTTGAGCACAAGCTTTCTACTTTTGGACACGGGTTTTTGATCCCTATTTTTTTTATCCATATAGGCTCAACCTTTGATCTTAAAATGATTTTAGATTATAAAATCGTTTTACAAGCATTTTTACTTATGTTTGTTATGGTGGGTTTAAGAATTTTATGTGCAAGTGTTTTTTTAAAAAGAATTGGTTTTAAAAATATGATTTTATTTGGTCTTAGTCATTCTATGCCTTTAACCTTGCTTATAGCAACAGCTACTCTGGGTTATTCGGGCAAGGTTATTGATGAGAAGCTTTATTCAGCACTTATTTTAACAGCATTATTTGAGGCTATTATTGTTATGAGTATGATTAAATTTCTTTCTAATTCTAAAAAATGAAAGTTACTTTTTTACTCAAAAAAGCAAACAAAATCTTAAAAATTCAATAATAAAAAAACTCATAATCGTCCTTTTTTGTTAGAATTAATAAAAGTAACAATAAAAGGAGCGAAAATGTCAAATTCCGTTACTATAACCGATAATAGAAATGGAAAAAGCTATGAATTTCCTATATATGATGGTACAACTGGGCCAAGCGTTGTAGATATGTCAAGTTTTTATAAACAAACAGGAATGTTTTCTTATGATGAGGGCTTAACTTCTACAGCTACTTGTAAATCAAAAATCACTTATATTGATGGAGAAAACGGAATTTTAATGCACCGTGGCTATCCTATAGAGTGGCTTGCTGAAAACAAACTTTATTTAGATGTGGTTCATCTTTTACTTTATAAAGAATTACCTGATGCTACGCGTCTTGAAGCGTTTCGTTATGAAATGAAAAAGCGTTCTTTTATCCATGAAGGTATGCATCGTCTTTTTGATTCTTTCCCTGATAATGCTCATCCTATGGCAGTTTTACAAGGTGCTGTTTCATCGCTTAGTGCTTTTTATCCTGATCATTTAAATATGAACGTAAAAGAAGAATATATGGAAATGGCAGCTAGAATAGTAGCTAAAATCCCTACTATAGTCGCCACCGCTTATAGATATAAACATGGCTTTCCTATGGCTTATCCAAATTTAGATCGTGGTTTTACAGAAAATTTCTTATATATGTTAAGAACTTATCCTTACGATCATGTAGAGCTTAAACCTATAGAGGTAAAAGCACTTGATACAGTTTTTATGCTTCATGCAGATCATGAGCAAAATGCTTCAACTTCAACGGTTCGTGCTGTGGGTTCAACTCATGCTCATCCTTATGCCTGTATAGCAGCAGGTATTGGCGCACTTTGGGGTCATGCACATGGTGGAGCTAATGAAGGTGTTATTAGAATGCTTGAGCAAATAGGTAGTGTTGATAGGGTAGATGAATTCATCAAAAGGGCTAAGGATAAAAACGATCCTTTCCGTTTGATGGGCTTTGGGCATAGGGTTTATAAAAATTTTGATCCTAGAGCAAAAGTGCTTAAAAAACTTCGTGATCAACTTATTGATGAGTTGGATATTGATACCAATCTTATTAAAGTAGCAACGCGTATAGAAGAGATTGCTTTAAGCGATGATTATTTTGTTCAAAGAGGGCTATATCCGAATGTTGATTTTCATAGCGGACTTATTTTAAAAGCCTTAGGTATTCCAAATGAAATGTTTGCTACTTTATTTGTTATAGGACGCACCCCAGGATGGATAGCTCAGTGGATAGAACAAAAAGAGCAAGAAAGTCTTAAAATAGTCCGTCCAAGACAACTTTATTTGGGTGAAACTAGTAAAATTTAATTAAAAATTTTTGTGGAAATTAAAAATTCCACAAAATCTTCTTGTATAATTTTAAAAATCTTATAGAAAGTTTATAATCATGCTTAATCTTGATAAATTTTTAGAAATTGCTATAAATGCTAGCAATCAAGCTTCTAAGGCTATTTTAGAAGAGAGAAAAAATTTCAAAACTTGGGAAAAAGAAGATAAAAGCCCGCTTACATCAGCAGATCTTGCTTCTAATAAAATTTTAAATGATATTTTAGGTTTTACGGATATTAAAATTTTATCAGAAGAAAAATTACTCAGCAAAGAAGAATGTGAAGAATTAAAAACTTTTTGGCTTATTGATCCTCTTGATGGAACAAGTGGTTTTTTAAAAGGCAGTGATGAATTTTGTATTATGATAAGTTTGGTTCATGACAATCGCCCTGTTTTATCGCTTATACAAAATCCATCAAAAGGTGATATGTTCTATGCTCATGCAAAAACTAAGGTTTATAAAAATGATAAACCTTTGCAAATTGACCAGCAAGAATACGAGAAAAATAAATATAAAGCCTTATTGAGTGTTAATCATCTTAGCAAAGAAGATGAAGACTTTGCAAAAGAGCATCAATTAAAAGCTATTAATATAGGCTCTGGATTGAAATTTTGTGCTATTTTAGAAGCTAAGGCAGGAGTTTATAAAAGATTTGAAAAGCTTAATATTTGGGATATTGTAGCAGGAGATTTTTTGATTAATCAAAATGGAGGATTTATGGGAGATTTTTCTAAAAAATACATTTTATATAACCCTTTAAATTATAAATCCAGTCCTTTTATTTGTGTTTCATCTAGGAATTTTTTACAAGATTTTTTATAAAATAAAGAGTATAATTTTATATTTAAATAATTTATAGGGATGAAGATGAGGTATTGTTTCGTTTTGTTTTTAAGTTTAGTTTTAAGCTCTAATCTTTTGGCAAATAATTTTTCTCAGAAAAAGGTTATTAAAATTGAAAAAAGCGCAGATAGTTTTGAGCTAATAGATCTAAATCAAAATGTTGCAAATCCAAATCTAAATCAACAAAAAGCATTGTTCGATAGTTCTACCTTGATTGAAAAAAAATCGCAAATCACCAAAGATAAGGATATTGATTTTGCTATTGTATTAACTTTTAGGAAAAATTTTGGTTATTTTTTAGATGGTTTTAGGGTGAGTGATAAGGAATTTTCTACATTATTTGCTAAAAATTTGATTCAAAGTTTAAAGCTTAATTGGGTTAATTCTGCTGCAAATGGTATTTATCAAAGTCCTAAAACTTTGTCATATTTTAGCCCTAAGGATGCAAAACTTATAAATGTAAGTCCTTTTTTAACACAAGAAAAAGATAAGGCTAAAATGTATGCTAAATTTACAGATTATGTTGTGGTGGTAAATTTGCAAGATTTTTATGTAAATATTACAAATTATTTTATCACAACTAGTAAAGAGGGTGTGGCTAATGTTAATTTTAAAATTATTTCTACAAGCAATGGAAAAATTCTTTCAGCTAAAAATGCAAAATTAAATTTGACATTAAAAGATCAAGATGCAAAGCAAAATTATCAAGATATTATAAACCAAATGCCAAAAATGCTAGCTGATGTTATCAAAAACCAAATTTTCCACCTAAAGCTCTTAAACTAAGCTTTAGTTTAAGATTTCTTTAATCAGTTTTTGCAAATTCCTTTTTGTTTCTTCTTGTTCTTTTATGATAAAACATTTTGCTTTTGGCCAAAAATAACTTTTAGGATTTTCAAATTT
>NZ_RYYM01000099.1:0-441 GCF_004379075.1 Campylobacter sp. US25a | reverse complement strand
CCCATTATACAAACTAGAGCTCACATAAGGTTTATCTATATCATCATCTAAAAAAGAAATAATCACTTCATCTCCTATTCTTGGAGTATGAAAAAAACCTGAATGATTGCTTGCTATATGAGAAGCTACTCTTAAAAAAGGAGTGTGATGATAAGATTTGTAAGTATTGCTTGATAAATTAGAAGAATTTGTATCTATATCATTTGCAATAAAAGTATCATTATCTAATTCTTCTTGATTGGCATAAAGATTAATCCTTACCTTAACCCTTCCATATTCATCTGTATAAATAGTATTTCTCTCACTTTCTATATCCTTACTCTCTCCTATAACAATACCTTGAGTGCTATTAGGAGCTTTAGGTTTAGCTTTAAAACTTGGAGTAAAGATAATATTCTTTTTTAATAAAGTTAAAGTATTAGAATAAGATTTACTTAAATT
>NZ_RYYM01000098.1:0-444 GCF_004379075.1 Campylobacter sp. US25a | reverse complement strand
TTAGAGGATCTAATTTTCTTAAAATGCATTCAACAGAAGCATAAAATGACTTAAGATCTATAGCTGCATATTTTTGCGTATTATCCATATTTTCACATTTGTATATAATAATTATTTTTTAATTGTATAAAAAGAATTTTAATAGACTAAGATTGTTAATTTTTAGTTCTTGTTTTGGAATTAATCAATAAAACAATCAAGCTTGTAGATTTTTTCATCTAAAAATTTTATCAAAAACCATGCCTTGTTTAAAATTACATAGTATTAAAAGAGGTTATTCAATATTATGCTTTTATATATTTAAATCGAGCGAGCAAAGTATACGAAAAGATTTATATCAAGTTTAATTTTAAATGATAAAATTTAAGCTGAAATAATGATAAAGTTTTTTGAAAATGCTGATTGTAATAAAAAGTTACATTAATATAGGCAAATGAAATTTTC
>NZ_RYYM01000097.1:0-447 GCF_004379075.1 Campylobacter sp. US25a | reverse complement strand
AGTCTTTGTAGGGGGAGTTTCGTTTAATGTTGTGTGCTTCAAACAAAGCTTTGGAATATTCTTCGGTATAGTTGCCTTTTGCTGGTGGATGTGGATCTAAACTTTCTACAAAATATATTTTGTTTGTTTCTTTATCTACTTTTACGGCTATTCCATTAGGTGTATATATCTTATAAGTTTCACTCATCTTTTATCCTTTCTTAATTTAACCCATATATAAACCATCTTCCATGATTATAGTAGTGGCTAATCTGCCTATGAAGTTAGGCGGTAATTTTTGGGATTGTTTGTTTTCAGTTACACTTTCTATATATTCCTCGTTTTTTTCTTCTTCATCACCTTCTTTTTCTTGTAAATTGTCTTGTTTCTTATTTATCCCCATATACATAGCCTTAAGATTGTTTTGTCCTATGATATTGAGTTTTTCTAGTAATCTTCTGGTTTTAT
>NZ_RYYM01000096.1:0-451 GCF_004379075.1 Campylobacter sp. US25a | reverse complement strand
TCCAAGAGATATAGATTCTACTCCTGAAAGCAGGAAAGAATTTGATCATTATATGGATGGATATAAAAATGGAATGGCAACTAGATTTGATGTAGATATTAGAAACGAAAGAGATGAAAGATCTGCTAAACTGACTATGGATACCCTAGTATTAAGCGCTAAACTAGCAGCCCTCACTCCTCCTCAAGGCTATCCTAATGCTCCAAGATACTATAGCCCTGAAAGACTAGAAATTATTTATAAAAGACATAAGCTTGATAGACTTCTTGATCCAAGAATTCCTGCTATTTATAGATATAATTTTCCAGAGGATTTAAGAGCTAAGATAAGAGCTTATGCTAAAGAGCATAATATCAAAGAGTAAGCCACAAAAGAAAGGAAAAACAATGCAAAAAATACTTCAAATCGATTTAGAAAAAAGAAAAGCTTTAGAGAATTTCAAAAATCTAGC
>NZ_RYYM01000095.1:0-457 GCF_004379075.1 Campylobacter sp. US25a | reverse complement strand
ATGGACTTTGCATAGGGTATTTGGATGAAATGCTTTATAGAAGAAAATTATGGCAACACACGCCCATAAATGATTTTTGGCGTATAGGCAAAGGATATGCAACAAAACTAAAAAGCATAGGCATTAACAATATGGGAGATTTAGCAAGATACTCTCTTAATAACGAGGATAAACTTTATCAAATTTTTGGAGTAAATGCTGAGTTATTAATCGATCACGCTTGGGGATTTGAAAGCTGTACAATGCAAGCTATTAAAGAATATAAAAGCAAACATATCTCTAAGGTAATGGCTAAGGTTTTGCCTAAGCCTTATAGTTTTAAAAAAGCTAGAAATATGCTTAAAGAAATCGTCGATCATATGGTTCTTGAGCTAATTGAGCAAAATTTAACATGCAATCAAATCGTTTTAGATGTACAATATGATAAAGAAAGCTTAGAAAAGGTACAAAGCTACAA
>NZ_RYYM01000094.1:0-462 GCF_004379075.1 Campylobacter sp. US25a | reverse complement strand
ATAAGCTCTAAAGGGCGTTGTAAAAAATGATAAGTTAAGCTTATAAAAATAATCAAAGCTATAAGCACACCACAAGGTATATAAAATCTTTTAAGTTTGTAAAAAGGTTTTTTCATGGATGCTCATATTTATTTTAAATTAGCTTTTTCTAGCATTTTATTGTCCCAACCTTCTGGTAAATCTTTTATGCTTGGATAATAAGGGCGTAAAAGTTCTATATAAACTCCTTTCTGATAGGAAAGCTCAAAATAATACTTTCCTAAAGCAGAAGGGATAAGCTTTGCATCTCCGTGATAATTTCCATCAGAATAGACAAAATTAGGGCTATAAAAAGGGCTTCTAGGAGGAACATATGGGCTTTGTTGAATTGGGCGCACTCCTATTTCATCATAAGCAAAATAATCATATATGCTAAATTTAAAAATACCATTATTGCCAAAGCCATAATCATAATAATCATTA
>NZ_RYYM01000093.1:0-462 GCF_004379075.1 Campylobacter sp. US25a | reverse complement strand
TTCATTATTTCCTATTTTTTTAGTTAAATCATTTTTAATCAAAGCAGCTTTACCTTGAGCTTTGATATAAACTTCTTGACCTTTTTCTGTAGTAAATAAGGTATTAAAGTATTTTAAACCTGCATAATAGGTTCTATTATTAATATCAAAATAAGTTGAACCCATTTTTGTATCTTCATAACCTGCATACACACCATATATTCCACTGTCTTTTAAAGCAGAATAACCTATAATGGTTCCTTTGGTGTGTCCTTTACTTTCTTCATTTAAAGAAAGTTCAACATTCTGTGAAGAAGTATAAGGAAGGATGAATAAAGAATGTTCTTTATTAGAACCATAGCTTCCATTATTTAAATCGCTCTTTATATAATCACTTGCATCTGCATATAAATTACCCTTTTCAGACATAGCAATGCTTTGAGATTTGCTTGAAGAAGCTAAAGCAAAAGTTTGCATAGAATT
>NZ_RYYM01000092.1:0-475 GCF_004379075.1 Campylobacter sp. US25a | reverse complement strand
ATATCATCTAAAGTAGGACTATCTATGAATTCATATTCTTTGGTAAAATCTTCATTTAAAACATCGAATAAATCTTGTTTATAAGCATTTGATGAATGGGGATCGCAAGAATGAACATCAATAATATAATCTTGTATATTTTTTTGCATAGCAAATCCTTTAAAAAATAGTATAAATTTTTATTTTTAGAATGACTTAAAATCTTTTTTAATTTTTATAAATATTAAGGATATTATTTTTTTATATTATGTTGATGATCTTTTTTATCAAAGTCATAAAATGTAACAAATATGGCTACGGCTATTGCAAAAGCTAAAATAATATATTGTCCTAATGAATGAGATAAATCCATATTGTTTCCTTTGTAATATGTTATTTTAACATATAAATTATAATAAAAAAGAAAAAAATAAAATGAAAATAATAAGAAATTGATTTTTTATTATTTATTATGATAATCTTATTTGAGTACTTT
>NZ_RYYM01000091.1:0-487 GCF_004379075.1 Campylobacter sp. US25a | reverse complement strand
CCTTGTGGTGTGCTTATAGCTTTGATTATTTTTATAAGCTTAACTTATCATTTTTTACAACGCCCTTTAGAGCTTATCTTTTGGGATAGATATGATATATCGAAATTATCTATTAATAACAAAGAGAAAAATTTTAAAACAATGAAAACTGTGAATTACTCCTACTTTCGCTAACGCTTAGAAGTAGGAGGTTCCTAACTAAAGCCAAGTATTCTTAGCTAGCTCGAAAGGCTTTTTGTTTATAGCTTACACCTAAATTTTCATATAAAATATTAAAACTTATACAAAAATCTTTCATAAATTGTTTCAGAAGTTAAAGAGTTTGTTTGGTATAATTGCATTAAGGGTTTTGCCACAAGGCTGCAACCCTGTGGCATAATCACACCCTAGAAAGGGGGTGAACTATTATGACACGACTCATACTTATAATTATACTAATTTGTATAATTACTGTCAAGGCTTATTAGCCTTGCCCCTTTGGGGGTGA
>NZ_RYYM01000090.1:0-492 GCF_004379075.1 Campylobacter sp. US25a | reverse complement strand
TTGCTACTTCTTTGAATATAAGCATGTTATCTCCTAAGCTTAAAGCTGCTTTTCCACCTGTTATTACTTGTGCAACATTCATAAGATTAAAATCATTTATAAAATTAATAATACAAAGTATAGGAGTCCAAAGCACTATCCAAATACATAGAGTAAAAAACATCTTAATATGAGCGTAAGAGCCAAATACAATAGAAAGCAAAGCAACAAGCCAAGACAAACCTATGATAATAGCTGTTAAATAAGCTTTAGCTAAAGGCAAATAAGTTTGCGCCATGTGTCCTTGTGCTTGCATACTTGCATAAAATTGCTGATCCGCATAAGCAGTATTTGCAGCCACAGAAGCAGGATTTAATCCTACTGATTTAGCGGTATTAATGATTGCATCTTGAGAAGCAAGCATTACCATAGATTGTTGCAAATAAGATCTAGCACTTACAGCTTGTTCGTTATAGATTTGTGCAGCGCCTAAGAACTTTTGCTCATAATTTG
>NZ_RYYM01000008.1:0-82559 GCF_004379075.1 Campylobacter sp. US25a | reverse complement strand
GAAGCTGAATTGAGATTAGATACAGATTTACCTGTATTGTCTGTGTCTTTTTTGATTTGTAGGGCTAGTTTTACACCGCTAAAACTTTTTAAATCTAGTCCTAAACCTTGATCTACAAGTTTGTCCGCGATTTCTCTAAGATTAAGTACAGCATTATATTCAGCACTTCCTTCTTTAAGGTTGTATAATTTTACTACTTCTTTGTCTAAGTTTGGATTGTTTTCGCCTTTTTGTATTATTTCATTTAATTTATTTTTTTGGTCTTCAAGCTGTTTTTTTATATGTTCATTATCATTAAATTGTTTTATTAGTTTTTCTAGCATTTTTAAGTCAATTTTTAATTGAGTTAGAGTATTTTTTAAATGCTCAGTTGCTGTTCCATTTGCTACCAAGCATTTGCTAGATCCGCAATTTACTTCTTTTAAATTGTAATCTACTAATTCCATATTCAGCAAATTTTTATCAAGTGTTATACTTTGAAAGGTGTCTTGATTTTTATCTATATGGATATAATCACTTGCAAATTTGCCATATGAAGCTCCAGCTGTATTTGATGTGCTTATATCCTTATTAAATCCTTGTGCTTGGATTAAAAGTGTGTTTTTAGCAAACAAATCTCTAAAAGATGTACCATTTACGCTAAATTTAGAATTAGTGATATTCGCATTATTAGCAACTTTTATAGAATAATTTTGCACTGCATAAGGATTGCCAAATTCAAAAAAGGTTTTGTCTGCATTTAAATTTCCATTTACGACAAGGTTATTTCCATATACAGATACTCTTGAGCCTTTTTGTGTATCATCTTCTACTAAATTAGTTCCGCTAAGGCTTAAATCTCCATTGAACACCGAGCCGCTTTGATTGACATATAAATTCATATCTTTAAGTATGATTTCTTTAGCATTTACATAAAGATTTGCAATGTAAGAACTTTCCATACCATCATTTTCGATATTTAAAGTATTTTTATCACCCAAATCAAAGACATACTTAAATTCATCAGTATCGATATCTTTATCATCTGGATTTAAAAAGCTTTCATCATCAAATCTAGGAATGTTTGATTTTATGGTTAAATCATTGCCTTTTAAACTATCTCCATTTATTAAAACTACATCTTGCCCTTTAACTTCAAAATAATCTTGCAGATTTTTTCCGCTAATCCCACCTAGTTCTATTTCAGTTGGTGTTGTCTGAGCTTTAACTAAGGTATTTTTAGAATTTAAATCTACTGCCATTGCATTGCTACAAAGTGCAGCACCTAAGCCAAAACCCACTAAAACTTTACTCGCCGAAAACGAAAGCTTCATAAATTCTCCTTATACAAAAAATAAAAAAACCATTATACCCCCCCCCATAAAAAAGAGCTTAAGAAGTAATTTCATAAAGAGAAAATTTTATTTTTGTTTTTAAATTTCAAATTGTTAGTATATTTTCACTTGAAGAGTTTAAAGAGTAAATTTATGTTTTTTTGATATAAAATGTTTTAAAATTCTTAAAAATTATAAATTAAATCCCTATTTTTTTATCAGTATTACTTTTAATTATGTTTTTTTGATATAATTAAATTTTTAAAATAACGCGAAAAGAGAAAGCTTATGGAACCCTTATTTACAACCCAAATTTTAAAATATAAAGGTGATGAATCTTTTACATGCGATGATACTTTAGTGCGTGAAATTAAGCTTGAAATTTTTATTAATGATGAAAGAGTAGGCGCTTTAATGGCAACTCCTGTAGATGAACAGGCATTAGCAATAGGGTATTTAATGAGCGAAAATATCATTGCAAAAGTAAGCGATATTGAGAACATAGAAACAAAAGATGATGGTATGAGTGTGCATATCAAAGCAAAGATTGATAAAGAAAATTTAGCAAAGCTTAATGCTGAAGGCGTAGTTATAAGTGGTTGTGGTAGAGCACATACTGCAAATATCGATTTAGAAGCCATTGAAGCGAGTAAAATTAGTTCTGATGTAAAATTTAGCAAAGATGAAATTTTAAAACAAATGAGTACTTTTTATACTCAATGTGAGCTTTATGAGAAAACAGGCTGTGTGCATACGGCTAAGCTTTTTGTAAATGAGAAAACTTTTTTTATAGGTGAAGATATAGCCCAGCATAATACCATAGATAAAGCTTTAGGAAAGGCGCGTTTAGCTGAGGTCGATTTAAGTCAATGTTTTTTAATGGTTAGTGGAAGGCTAAGTTCTGAAATGGTAGCTAAAGCAGTTATGCATAAAATTCCAGTGCTTGTTTCACGCACAGCTCCTACTTGTTTAGGGGTTATGATAGCAAGAAAATTTGATTTAACGCTTTGTGGTTTTGCTAGAGAAAATAAGATTAATATTTATAGTGGAGAATTTAGAATTCATGGATAAAAATCAAGAAAAAGAAATCATCTCATACATGAGAGAATTGTTAAATAGTAATGAAAAATTAGATTGTGGTACGGCTTTTAAAATTGCAAAGAAATTTAATGTAAATATAGAAAAAATCGGACAATTAGCCGATGAAAATCACATGAGAATTGATAATTGCGAGTTGGGGCAATTTGGATATTTAGATTTTGAAAAAGCAAAGATTGAAGTGCTTAAAAAAATAGAACCTAGTTTAGATGAAAAGCGTAGAATTTTTTGTAAAGATGCAAGAGATATTGCTAAAGAAGGTTGTGGACTTAAAAGTATGCGTTCAGCTTTAAAAGCTTATAAGGTTGATGTAAAGTATTGTCAACTTGGTTGTTTTAAAGAAAAAAAAGGTAAGCAATTTATAGTAAGAACAAAAACTTGGATTGAAAATGCGGATGGAGATTTGCTTTTTGGACGAGGAAAAACAGAACTTTTAGAACTTATCGGACAAACGGGTAGTTTATTGCATGCTTCTAAACTTATGGGGATTAATTATAAAAAAGCTTGGATGCATTTACAAACCTTGCAAAAAAATTCTCAAGAAATTTTAGTTAGCACACGACAAGGACGCTCTAAAGAATCAGGAACAAAACTTACTCCTAGAGCTTTGGAATTAATGGAAAATTACTCTATTTTGCAAAAGGACATAGAAGAATACGCTAATAAACGCTTTAAAGAATTGTTCTTAAAAGGAAAAAAATAAATCTTCTATCAAAAAATACTAATACATAATATTTTTATAATTAATTAATAGTATTTTTTTAAAAAATATGTTAAAATATAAAATCCAAAATTTTATTTTAGGAGTTATTAAGATGTTTAAATCTTTAAATATAGGTTTAAAACTTATTTTTTCTGTAGCAACTGTTGTTGTTATTGGGCTTATTATTTTAATTTCATTAATCACAAAACAAGTAAGTCAAAATATTACCAAAAATACAGAAGATATTCTAGCTTCTATCACGAAAGAATATGCTACCCAAACTCAAGGAATTTTTGGGGAAATGATTGCTTTAAATAAAAGTATTTCAGGTACTTTAACAGAAATGTTTAGATCAACTTCAAAAGAAAATTTAGATATAGACAGTATAACAAATATTATAACCAATACTTTTGATAATAGTGCTTATTCTAATTTTACTTATTTGTATCTTATCGATCCGCCAGAATATTTTAAAGAGGAGAGTAAATTTTTCAATACTCAAAGTGGAAAATTTGTTATGCTTTATGTTGATGAAGAAAAAGATAGTAAAGGCGGGATAAAAGCAATACAAGCTAGTGATGAAATAGCTAATTTACAAGTTGTGCAAGATATATTAAAAAAAGCAAAATATGGGGAAAATAAAGTATATATAGGACGTCCTATTAGGATGAATTTAGAAGGTCAAGATTTTGATGCTGTAAATATTGCTATGCCTATATTTGACCGAAAGAATCAAGTTGTAGGTGTTATCGGTATGACTTTGAATTTTTCGGCTATTGCTACTTATCTTTTAGATCCCAAGAGTCAAAAATATGATGGAGAATTAAGAGTTCTTTTAAATTCAGATGGTCTTGTTGCAATTCACCCTAATAAAAATTTGGTTTTAAAAAATTTAAAAGATGTCAATCCTAACAAAGGCGCACAAGAGACTTATAAGGCTATGAGCGAAGGAAAAAATGGAGTTTTTAACTATATAGCTTTTGATGGTGATGATTCTTATGCCGCGATTAATAGTTTTAAAGTGCAAGATAGCTCTTGGACAGTTTTGGTAACTGCCCCTAAATATTCAGTTTTTGAACCTTTGAAAAAATTACAATTAATTATTATTAGCGCATCTTTTATTTTTATTTTTGTTGTTTTGGGAGTGGTTTATTATTGCGTAAGAAAAATTGTTGCAACAAGATTACCAATTATTCTTAACTCTTTAGAATCTTTTTTCCGTTTCTTAAATCATGAAAAAATTGAGCTTAAATTAATTAAAATTCGAGCCAATGATGAATTAGGGGCAATGGGAAGAATCATAAATGAAAATATTGAAAAGATTCAAATATCTTTAGAGCAAGATCAAAATGCTGTAGATGAATCGGTGCAAACTGCTAAAGAAATCGAAAAAGGTAATTTAACTGCAAGAATTACTAAAAATCCTATAAACCCTCAATTAGTAGAACTTAAAAATGTTCTTAATAGAATGCTTGATGTTTTGCAAAGTAAAATTGGTTCTAATATGAATGAAATTAATAGAGTTTTTGATAGTTATAAAGCGCTTGATTTTAGCACAGAGGTGCTTGATGCTAAAGGCGAAGTTGAGATTACAACTAATATTTTAGGTAAAGAAATTAAAAAGATGCTTGTAGCTTCTTCAAATTTTGCTAAAGATTTAGCCAATCAGTCAGAAGAGTTAAAAAATTCTATGCAAAAACTTGCTGATGGCTCTAATGCACAAGCGAGTTCTTTAGAACAATCGGCTGCAGCTGTAGAGGAGATTAATTCTTCTATGCAAAATGTAAGTGGAAAAACAGTTGAGGTTGCTTCGCAAGCTGATGATATAAAAAATATTGTCAATGTGATTAAAGATATCGCTGAGCAAACGAATCTTCTTGCTTTAAATGCAGCTATTGAAGCTGCACGTGCTGGAGAACATGGGCGTGGTTTTGCAGTTGTTGCAGATGAGGTAAGACAGCTTGCGGAAAGAACAGGAAAATCCTTATCTGAAATCGAGGCAAATATTAATATACTTGTTCAAAGCGTAAATGAAGTAGCAGAATCTGTAAAAGAACAAACAGCAGGAATCACACAGATTAACGATGCTATAGCACAACTTGAAACTGTAACTAAGGAAAATGTCGAAGTTGCAAATGTTACCAATAATATAACAAATGAAGTCAATCAAATTGCTGCGGCAATTCTTGAAGATGTGAATAAAAAAAGATTTTAAAAAAGCTCATTTTGAGCTTTTGAATTTTTTCTATATTGTTTAAAATTTTTAAACACAAAACAAGTAATAAAATAATATTATTTTTCAAAGCCAATATCAAGGAAAAATAATGAAAATTGATTGTCGCAATCTTTCTTGTCCTCAGCCTATAGTTGAAACAAAAAACGCTCTTGAAAAACTTCAAGAAAATGAAATTTTAGAAATTGTTTTAAATTCTATTATTTCAAAAAATAATGTTGTAAAATTTCTTAACTCTTTAAATTTAAATCCTATTATAGATGAAAATGCACAAGAGTTTTGCATCAAAGTACAAAAAAAGAATTTTAATTCTAGTGAAATAAATGTTCACGATTATAATGTTTTATTTTTAAAAACCGACAAAGTGGGTGAGGGTGAATTGGGACAAAATTTACTTGTAGGATTTTTAAGTACCTTAAAAAATTTAGATCATGCTCCAAGTAAAATTCTTTGCGTAAATGAAAGTGTTTTAATCAATGTTGATGAAAATCATAAAGCACATTTAGCTATGAAAGAACTTGAAAATTTAGGTATTGAGATCATAAGTTGCGGAGCTTGTCTGGAATTTTTTAATAAAAGCAAAGAGCTTAAAATAGGAAATATAGGCAATGCTTATGAAATTTTAAATGAGCTTTTTGGTAAAGCAAAAATTATTACTTTGTAAAGGAAAAACACTGCAATATAAAAATCAAAATTTAACCCATTTTGTTAAAGCAGCAGGTTGAGCAGCGAAATTAAGCCCGGGTGGTCTTAAAACAATTTTAAATTTCATGCAAAAAACTCCTGCCTTACTTAGTGATATCGGAAATAATGAAGATGCAAGCGTATATCAAATTAGCCGCGATTTAGCTTTGGTGCAAACGCTTGATTTTATCACTCCTATAGTAGATAGTGCCTATCATTTTGGTGCTATTGCCGCAGCAAATGCTTTAAGCGATGTTTTTGCTATGGGTGCAGAGGCGATTAATGCCTTAAATATAGTAGGTTTTGATACTTGTAATCATGATTTAAATATCTTAAAAGAGCTTTTAGAAGGTGCAAATGATAAGGTTCAAGAATGCAATGCTTTAGTTGTGGGTGGCCATACTATAGAAAGCACCGAGCTTTTTTTTGGACTTAGTGTTACAGGAAAAGTACATCCTAGTAAATTTATTGCTAATAATACTTCTAAAATCGGAGATTGTATCATTTTAACCAAGCCTTTAGGAACAGGAATTTTAAGTACAGCTTTAAAGGCGCAAATGTTAAATCAAAAACATTTAGATATAATGCTTAAAAACATGATGGAGTTAAATTATAAAGCCAGTCAAATTGCTCTTAAATTTCATCCAAGTGCCATGAGTGATGTTACAGGTTTTGGACTTTTAGGACATTTAAAAGAAATGCTAAATAAAAATATTTCTTTTGAAATTTTTGAAAGTGAACTTCCTTTTTTAGATGGAGTAAAAGAGTATTTTAATATGGGTTTAATTCCTGCTGGAGCTTATAAAAATTTAGAATTTATAAAAGAACTTACCCCTGATTTAAATGAAGAAAAATTATTACTTTGCGATCCACAAACTTCAGGAGGACTTTTAATTTCTATAAGTGAAAAAGATTCCTTAGAATGTTTAAAAAAACTAGAAGATGAAAATATTCAAGCTAAAATTATTGCTAAGGTTGTAAATAAGCAAGAAAATGATATTATCATTTCTTAATTTTTGTTACTTATATACCCATTAAAATTTCTTTTATCATTTTTTATACATTTTCTATGATTTAAAATATCATTTTTTATCTTATTTATATATTATTTATTAAAATTTATTTTATCTTAGGAGATACGAAATGATACAAAAAGCTTTAGCCTTAGCTGAAGAATTGCAAGGACAAATAGAAGCTAATATTTCAAATTCTGAAAAAGAATTTCACTCAAAAATGCAAAAACTTCTTAATAATCCCAAAAATAAAGTTATGCTTATAGAACTTTTAGATCGTTCTTTTAGATGTAAAGATAAAAATGCAAGTTTTGAGCTTATAGAATATACTTTGAGTAAATATGGCATAGCGGATTTTTTTAGCACTTTTGAAAAATTCCTACTTTTTAGCTTTTTAAATTTTGGAAAATTTGCTCCTAATTTAAGTGTGCCTTTTTTTGTCAAACATTTAAGAGAAGATACTAAAGCTATGGTTCTAGATGCAAATCCTAGTGTTTTAGAACCACATATTAAGAAAAGAAAAGAGCAAGATAAAATTACCTTAAATGTGAATTTAATCGGTGAAGAGGTTTTAGGTGAAGCTGAGAGTAAATATCGCATACAAAAATATGAAGAAGCTTTAAAATCAAGTTATATCACTTATATTTCCATAAAAATTACTACTATTTTTTCACAAATTAATATTATAGATTTTGATTATTCCAAAGAAGAGGTAGTAAAAAGACTAGATTATCTTTATGCTTTAGCCTTGGAAGAAGAGAAAAAACAAGGTGTATCTAAATTTATCAATCTTGATATGGAGGAATTTAGAGATTTAGAACTCACCGTTGTAGCTTTTATGGAAAGTGTGGCTAAATTTGATATTAAAGCGGGGATTGTTTTGCAAGCTTATATTCCTGATTCTTATGAGTATCTTAAAAAACTTTTTGCTTTTTCAAAAGAGAGGGTTTTAAAAGGTATGAAGCCTATTAAGATCCGTTTTGTTAAGGGTGCTAATATGGAAAGTGAAGAAACTATTGCATCTCAAAAAGGCTGGGAGCTTCCTACTTTTTACAAAAAAATAGATACTGATAGCAATTATAATAAAATGCTTGATTTTATTCTTGAAGGAGATAATTATAAATACATCAACATAGGAATTGCAAGTCATAATATCTTTGAGATTGCTTATGCTTATACACGCATAAGTGAAGCGGGTGCTTTAGATTCTTTTACTTTTGAAATGCTTGAAGGTATGAGTTTGCAATGTTCTTATGAATTATCTAAAATGCATGATTTAATCCTTTATGCCCCAGTTTGTGATGAAGCACATTTTAACAATGCCATTGCTTATCTTGTAAGACGCCTTGATGAAAATACAAGTGAAGATAATTTTATGCGTTATTTTTTCAATCTTAAAGTAGGAGATAAAAACTGGAATATCCAAAAAGAACTTTTTTTAAAATCTTTAGAAGGCATAAAAACTCTTGATAACACTACGCATCGCAAGCAAGATAGAAATAAAGAATCAAATATCACAAGTTCTTATGAAAGTAAAAAATTTAGCAACGAAAGTGATACGGATTTTATTTTAGCGCAAAATAGAGCATGGGCTAAAGAAATTAAAGCTAAATATGAAAATTTAAAAGATTATGATGTTTATCCTGTCATAGGTGAGCTTGATTTTAAAGCAGAAAATTTAAATGTTTTAGAAGTTAAAGATAAGATTGAAGATAGAGTGATAGGAAAGGCTTATTTAGCCGGAGAAAAAGAAATCAAACAAGCTTTAGAAGTAGCTAAAAATTCCAAATTTATACAAAAAAGTCATGATGAAATTTATCAAATTTTAGCCAAAAGTGCAAAACTTATGAGAGAAAGAAGAGGGGATTTGATAGGTTTGGCGGCTTTAGAAGTGGGCAAAACCTTTTTAGAGATCGATCCTGAAGTAAGTGAGGCTATTGATTTTATAGAATTTTATCCGCACTCTTTAGAAGAGCTTAAAAAACAAAATCCAAAAGTTACATTCACACCTAAAGGCATAGGGGTTACCATAGCTCCTTGGAATTTTCCTATAGGGATTTCAGTAGGTACTATAGCTGCACCACTAGCTGCAGGTAATGTGGTGATTTATAAACCTTCTTCACTTTCAACCCTAACAGGTTATATGCTTTGTAAGTGTTTTTGGGATGCAGGTATTCCAAAAGACGCTTTGATTTTCTTACCTTCAAAAGGAAGCGATATTTCTAAATATTTACTTGTTGATGAAGCGATTAAATTTTCAATTCTTACAGGAGGAGAGGATACTGCTTATGCTATGTTAAAAGCTAATCCAACCTTGCTTTTAAGTGCTGAAACGGGAGGAAAGAATGCGACTATAGTTTCTAAATTTGCTGATCGTGATAGTGCGATTAAAAATATCATTCATTCTGCGTTTAGCAATAGCGGTCAAAAATGTTCAGCTACTTCTTTGCTAGTCTTAGAAGAAGAGGTTTATCATGATGAAGAATTTAAAAAGACTTTAGTAGATGCTGCAAGTTCTATGGCGGTGGGCAGTCCTTTTGAATTTAAAAATAAATTAGGTGCTTTAGCTGATAAGCCAAGTTCTAAAGTTCAAAAGGCCTTAGATGAATTACAACCTTATGAAGAATGGGCATTAAAACCTAAGTTTTTAGAGGATAATCCTTATTTAATGACTCCAGGCATAAAATACGGCACTAAAAAGGGTGATTTTACCCATATGAATGAACTTTTTGTGCCGATTTTAAGTGTGATGAAGGCTAAAGACTTAAAAGAAGCTATTGATATAGTAAATTCCACAGGTTATGGTTTAACTGCAGGTTTTGAAAGCTTAGATGAAAGAGAATGGGAGTATTTTCACACTCATATAGAAGCAGGAAATATTTATATCAACAAACCAACCACAGGGGCTATAGTGCTTCGCCAACCTTTTGGTGGAATTAAAAAATCAGCTATAGGTTTGGGTAGAAAAGTAGGAATTTATAATTATATCACTCAATTTTTAGAGATTAAGCAAGAAGATTTTGATGATCATTTAATTGAAGATAAATTTTCAAAAAAATTAGCACAAATAGATTTAAAAGAATCACAAGATTTTATGAACGATTTAATTAAAATGTCTCAATCTTATGCTTATCATTATAAAAATGAGTTTAGTGTTTCAAAAGATTATGTCAATATTCGTGGAGAAGATAATCTTTTTTCTTATACTAAAATAAAGAATATGGTTTTAAGACTTTGTGGAAATGAAAGCTTAAAAGATGTTTTAGGGGTGGTTTTAGGTGCAAATATTGCAAATATTGATCTAAGTATCAGTTATGATGAACAAGATATTAGTATGATAGAGCAAATTGTTCAAAGTATAGGAGCAAAGGTGCTATTTTTAAAAGAAAATAAAGAAAATTTTATCAAGAGTATTAAAGAATATGAAAGAGTGCGTTATTTGGCAAAGCCAGATGTAAATGATGAGATTTATAAAGAGGCTGCAAAGCTTGCTAAAATCATCATAAGAGAAAAGCCATTGTTAAATGGTCGTTTTGAACTTTTAAATTATTTTAATGAAAAAGCTTTAAGTATATCTTTTCATCGCTATGGAAATTTAGGCATTAGAGCAATATCTTAATGATCAAGGAGAGATTGATGGAAGTAGTTCAAATTAATACCCCAATAGCAGTGATGTTTGTAGTTTATGCCTTATTGATGCTTTATATAGGTTTTTATTTTTATAAGCAAAATAAAAATTCAGAAGATTATTTTTTAGGCGGGCGTACTATGGGGCCTGTGATATCTGCACTTAGCGCAGGGGCTTCTGATATGAGTGGTTGGCTTTTAATGGGATTACCAGGAGCTTTATATGTAAGTGGCTTTATAGATTCTTATATTGCGATTGGGCTTACTATAGGAGCTAGTTTAAATTGGATTTTTGTGGCAAAAAGACTTAGAATTTATACCAGCGTGATTGCAAATTCTTTGACTATTCCTGATTATTTTGAAACTCGTTTTGATGATGATAAACATATACTACGCATCGTATGTGCGGTGGTAATTTTGATATTTTTTACCTTTTATGTTTCATCAGGGCTTGTAAGTGGAGCAAAACTTTTTGAAAGTACTTTTGGTATCAGATATGATTATGCTTTAACTACTGGAACGATTATTATTGTTGCTTATACTTTTTTAGGTGGATATAAGGCAGTTTGTTGGACGGATATGATACAAGGGCTTTTAATGATGATGGCTTTAATTATTGTACCTTTGGTTATGCTTTATCATTTAGGTGGCTTTGGTGAAGCGGTGAATATAGTAAGAGAAATAAAGCCACAAGCTTTATCTATGGGCGAAGGAGTAGGAGTTATAAGCATTATATCTGCACTTGCTTGGGGCTTGGGTTATTTTGGTCAACCACATATTTTAGTGCGTTTTATGTCGATTCGTTCTACTAAAGATATTCCTATGGCCACTTTTATAGGTATTGCTTGGATGGTGGTTTGTCTTTTAAGTGCTTGTATGATAGGTATTTTGGGCATAGCTTATGTGCATAAATTTGAATTAAGTTTGCAAGATCCTGAAAAGATTTTCATTGTGATGTCGCAACTTTTATTTAATCCTTGGATAGCAGGTATTTTACTCAGTGCTATTTTAGCGGCTATTATGAGTACGGCAAGTTCGCAATTGCTGGTTTCAAGTTCTACTATAGCGGAAGATTTTTATAAAAAGATTTTTAGAGAAGATGCGCCAAGTCATGTTGTATTAAATTTAGGTAAATTAGGTGTTTTATTAGTAGCTGTAATAGCGTTTTTGATTTCTACTGATAAAAACTCAAGTGTTTTGAGTATAGTTTCTTATGCATGGGCCGGATTTGGAGCTTCTTTTGGTTCTGTAATGCTTTTTTCTTTATTTTGGAGTAGGATGACAAGAGTAGGAGCGATTTTAGGTATGATAACAGGAGCTGCTACTGTGGTACTTTGGAAGAATTTTGCAAATTCGGGTCTTTATGAAATAGTTCCAGGGTTTTTAGCAGCTTCTGTGGTAATTATTATTGCAAGTTTGTTTACAAATGTAAGATCTGGAACTAAAGCAGCTTATGAAAAGATGTTAAAAGAGCTTTGAGAACAAAAGCCTTTTTTAAGGCTTTTGTATTAAAAATCTTAGCGTGGGTCCACTTTGATCGATTTCAAGCACTTTAAAACCACGGTTTTTTGCATCTTGAGGTATGGAATTGATACTTTGTGGACAATCACAAAGTACTTCTAAAATTTCTCCACTTTGAAGCTTAGGTAAGACATCAAGTGTTGCTATAGCAGGATAAGGACAAGCTTCACCTTGCAAATTTAAACTATAAGTAATTTTCATTGTTTATCCTTTAAGTTGATTTTTAAAGAAGTGTTTTTTGTAAAATACTACAAAAACAAACATTAAGATGAATAAAATAAGATTGATAAAAAATCCATTTAAATTGCCAAATTCAGTTAAAAGATTGATTTTTATACCTTCTTTAAAAGCTTTTGGTAAAAAGTCATAACTTAAGGCTAAAATCATAGTTCCTATTATATTTGCAATTCCTACTATCATAAAATGACTTTGTCCTTCAAAGGCACGATAAGCCCAACCACACTCACAACCTCCGGCAAAAACTATACCAAAACCAAACAAAAATGCTCCTACAGCTACAGCAGGAGAAAGTTCTATGAGTTTGCTAGTATGACCTTGCAAGATAAAAGCAAAAGCGATTAAAGAGGCGATAATCATACTGATTAATGCGCCTTTTATAGCATTATCTCTACCAAATAAAAACAAATCTCTAAAGCAAGAAGTAAAACAAATTTGCCCTCTAGAAATAATAAAGCCAAAAACAAAACCAAAAATCAGTGCCAAAGCTAGAAGACTTTGTTTGTTTTGTGTGCTGATATTGCCATTTGTAAAAACAAGATAAAACACCCAAACTAAAAAGGCCATGAAAAGCAATATGCCTAAGTTAAAATATAATTTTGTACGCAAACTTTGCTTGTTTAACGGCAAATTTTCTTTATTTACCCGTTCTAATTTAGCTTTAGGTTTAAAAAAGGAAGTGTTGCAAATTTTCACTCCTAGATAAATTCCTAAAACCATAAAAACAGTAAAAAGCCAAGTGTGTAAAGAAAAATAAGGTAAACCTGTAAAAAAATTAGCTAAATTACATCCAAACGCAAGTCTTGCTCCATATCCTGAAAGAATTCCACCTACTATTGCTTGAAAAATTCTTATATTGCTAGCAGGTAGACGAAATTTGACTTTGTTAGCTAAAAGTGCGGCTACTAAACAACCTATAAACATACCTATGAGCATAATACCATCAGTTCTTGTTAAAGGGGTTCCATTTAAATTTTGCTTTTGGTAATAAGAATATCCATCTAAATTCATACCTAAAAGTTCTAGAAATTCACCGCCCCAACGCGTCATTTCTCCAGTAACAGCCCAAACGCCACCAAAAATCCCAAAATACACTGCACTTAAAATTCCAAGTGCAATCATAGAACGGGAATTGTCCCAAAAATTGATTAAATATTTTTGTTTAAAAGAATTCAAAGAAAGATCCTAAAAATGTAATCATCAAAACTTGATGCTAAAAAAGAGTGAGATTATAGCTTAAATTTAATATGAAGTCAAAAAGAATATTGATAAATTTATTTTGTTTTTCATTAAAAATCGCTATAATTATCGCTTTGGAAGATTAGCGTATCTGGTGATCGCCACTGACTTCAAATCAGATGAAAGGATAGTTGACTATTCTTTGGGGAGTTCGATTCTCTCATCTTCTCGCCAATATTAAAGTAAAATCAAGGAAATTTTTATGAGCAAAGCAGATATTATTGTCGGCATTCAATGGGGCGATGAAGGAAAAGGTAAGGTAGTTGATAAATTATGTGAAAATTATGATTTTGTTTGCAGAAGTGCAGGTGGACACAATGCAGGACATACGATTTGGGTAAATGGTGTAAGATATGCGCTTCATCTTATGCCAAGTGGAGTTTTGCATCCAAGATGTATTAATATTATCGGAAATGGAGTTGTGGTTTCTCCTGAAGTATTGATTGCTGAAATGGCTCAATTTGAAAATTTAAAAGGTAGATTATATATCAGTGATAGAGCTCATTTAAATTTAAAACATCATTCTTTAATAGACATTGCAAAAGAAAAACTCAAAGGCAAAAATGCCATAGGAACAACAGGTAAGGGTATAGGACCTTCTTATGCAGATAAGATTAATCGTACAGGACATAGAGTTGGAGAGCTTTTAGAACCACAAAGACTTTGTGAGGCTTTGATGAAAGATTTTGAAGCTAATAAAACTTTTTTTGAAATGCTTGAAATTGAAATTCCAAGTGCTGAAGAATTGCTTGCTGATTTAAAACGCTTTAATGAAATTTTAACTCCTTATATTACAGATACTACAAGAATGCTTTGGAAGGCTTTAGATGAAGATAAAAGAGTACTTTTAGAAGGAGCTCAGGGTTCTATGCTTGATATTGATCATGGAACTTATCCTTATGTTACAAGTTCAAGTACTATTTCAGCAGGCGCTTTAACAGGACTTGGGTTAAATCCTAAAGAAGCGGGAAATATTATAGGTATTGTAAAAGCTTATGCAACGCGTGTGGGAAATGGAGCTTTTCCTACTGAGGATAAGGGCGAAGATGGAGAAAAAATTGCACAAATTGGAAAAGAAATTGGCGTAAGCACAGGACGTAAAAGACGCTGTGGATGGTTCGATGCAGTTGCTGTAAGATATACAGCAAGGCTTAATGGTCTTGATGCTTTATCTTTGATGAAGCTTGATGTTTTAGATGGTTTTGAAAAGATAAAAATTTGTCGTGCTTATGAATATAAGGGCATGGAAATCGACTATATACCAAGTGATTTAGAAAATGTTCAACCTATTTATGAAGAAATGGATGGTTGGGATAAAGTTTTTGGTATAAAAGATTATGATTTATTGCCAGAAAATGCTAAAAAATATATAGCAAGACTTGAAGAGCTTGCAGGGGTTAAAGTAAAGTATATTTCCACTAGCCCTGAAAGAGATGATACTATCATCTTATGAAAAGTAAATATAATTCTGTTGTAAAAGTAAGAAAACAACAACTTGATAAAGCAGAATCAAATCTTAATCAAGCCAAACAAAGACAGCTTGAACATGAAAAAGCTTATGAACTTTCACGCCAAGAGTGTGAAAGTTTAGGCGTATTGCCAAAATCAGGATCTATAGCAGAGTTAAGATCAAATTTAAGTATGGCGCAAGTAGGACGCGAGGCTTTGGCAAGAGCTAAGGAGAAAGTAGAACTTTCTAAAAAAGAAATGAACCATTATCAGTTTTTATATCAAAAAGCGCATTTAGATTATGAAAAAATGAAGGCTTTGGAAACTGAAGAAATTAAACAAAAACAAAAAGAACTTGCGAAGGCTGAAGAAAAATTTTTAGATGAAATTGCAATCAGTCGTTTTTTCAAAGGGGAAAAAGATGATTAAAAAATTTATATTGTTAGTTTTTATTTCAAGTGTAGTTTTTGGAGCTGAACAAGATTGTGAGCAGTATTTTGAAGCTAGAAAAGCTCAAATTGAATTGCAAACTAGAGAATTTGATGAAGCAAGACAATCTTTAGAAGCTTATAAAGCCTCTTTTGAAGCTTTGCAAAAAGAAAGGCTTGAAAATTTAGAAAAAAAAGAGGCTGAGGTTAATGCGACTTTGGCAAAAATTGAAGAATTAAAACTTGAAAACGCAAGGCTTGTAGAAGAACAACAAAAGATTTTAAATTCAATCAATGATAAAACTCAAGGTAGAGTTAAAGAAATTTACTCCCAAATGAAAGATGCAGCCATTGCAGATGTTTTAAGTCAAATGGATGCAGAGGATGCAAGCAAAATAATGCTTTCTTTGGAATCGCGTAAAATTTCAGGTGTTTTATCTAAAATGGATCCAAAAAAAGCCAGCGAGCTTACTTTACTTTTGAAAAATTTAGATAATAATGCTAGTAATTAGGTGATTAAAAAAAATGAAAATTTTTCATTTTTAACATTCTTTTACCAAAAATAAGCTATTATTTTAAACATTATTAAATAAAAGGTTTTTAAGATGCGTATAAAATTACCACATATTCCTTATATCGCAAATAAAATGATGTTAGATATAGCTAATTCTTCTTTTGTAGAAATTAAAGATCAGTTAGAAAAGCTTAAGGTATGTATAATAGAAGTTTTAGAGAAAGATATTCTAAATGAAAGAAAATTAGATGAAAGAGTCAAAGAGCTTTTAGAGCAACAAGAAGATGAAATGGAGCTTATGCAAGTAGATCGTAAAAATATGTTTTGGCTTGTGAAGAAAAAGTTAGCTCCTGAATTTAATGTGATTTTAGATTCTGAAGATAGACATAATCATCTAGCGCATCAAATTTTAGAAGAACTTGTAGAGAATGATTATATTAATTTTATAGTGAGTGAAAATAGAGTTAAAAATTTAATCTTTTCAAGCATAGAGTCTTATCTTAAAATTTATGAAAAACTTGAAGATGAGGTTTATGAGAAAATTAGTAATTATAAAACAAAACCTATTCCAGGTAGCGAAGAATACGATCTTATCTTTGAAAAACTCTATCAAGAAGAGCTTAGAAAAAAAGGTATGTTTTAATGAAGGCTTATATTTATTTAGAAAATGATATTTTTTTAAGTGCTAAGGCTTTTGGGAAGAGTGGTACTTTTTTTGGAGAGCTTGTATTTAATACTTCTTTAACAGGGTATCAAGAAATTATTTCAGATCCTTCTTATGCAGGGCAATTTATCGTATTTTCCATGCCAGAAATTGGTATAGTGGGAACCAATGAAAATGATAATGAAAGTAAGGAAATTTTTGCAAGTGGTGTTTTAATGCGTGAATTAAGTTCCAGTTTTTCAAATTTTCGCGCTAAAGAAAGTCTGCAAGATTATCTTGAAAAACATGGAAAAATAGGAATTTATGAACTTGATACGAGATATCTAGTAAAAATGATAAGAAATAATGGCAATTTAAGAGCTGTAATTTCAACTGAAATTTCAAATAAAGAAGATTTAAAAATCGCCTTAGAAAAATCAGCAAAAATTGATGAAGTAAATTTTGTAAAAGAAGTTAGCACTAAGAAAAATTATTCTCACAAACAAGGCGTTTGGAATGCTAGTTTTCAAAAATTTAATGACGCTAAAAGAGGCGAGAAAAAAGTTGCTGTTATAGACTATGGTGTTAAAACAAATATCTTAAATGAACTCGTAGAAGTAGGTTTTGAAGTAGAAGTTTATCCATATAATATTAAAGCAAGTGAGTTGATTGCTCTGTATAAAAAAGGTGAAATTCAAGGTGTGTTTCTTTCTAATGGTCCAGGTGAGCCAAGAATTTTAAAACAAGAGATTGCAGAGATTAAAAAACTTGCAGAAGCTAAAATTCCTATGCTTGGAATTTGCTTAGGTCACCAGCTTTTAAGCAATGCTTTTGGATATGAAACTTATAAAATGAAATTTGGACAACATGGAGCAAATCATCCTGTGATCAATCTTGATACAAAAACGGTAGAAATTACCGCACAAAATCATAATTATAATGTTCCAGAAGAATTAGCTCAAGTGGCTCATATCACTCATAGAAATTTATTTGGCGATAATGTTGAAGGAGTAAGATATAAAGACTATCCTATTATTTCAGTGCAACATCACCCGGAAAGTTCTTCAGGTCCTCATGAAAGTAAGTACATTTTTAAAGAATTTATGAATTTGATGTGAGTATAGATTTTTTAGCTATTATCAGCGTTGCTTTTTTATCTAGTTTTGGACACTGCTATTCTATGTGTGGTGGTTTTAATTTACTTTTTATAAATTTAAATTCAAAAAGCAATAATTTATTTTTATTAACTTTTATTTATCATTTGTTTAGAATTTTTGCTTATATTGTTTTAGGGATAATTTTTGGGACTTTTGGGAATATCTTGGCAATCAATGCTAAGGTTCAAAGTTTGTCATTTTTTATTCTTGGTATATTTATGATGATTTTGGGTTTTGCTCTTATTTTTAGAGGCAATGTGTTATCTTTTATTGAAAATAATGTTTTTTTTGATAGTTTTGTAAAGAAAATTATTAAAAAATCTAAAAATTTTAAAGGATTAAAATCAGCTATATTTTTAGGATTTTCAAATGGTTTTGTTCCTTGTGGATTGGTGTATTTTTTTATAGCCAATGCAATAAGTAAGCAAAATATTTTTGAAGGTATTTTGGTAATGATGATTTTTGGAATATCAACTTTACCTGCGATGTTATTTTTTTCTAAAATTTCACAATTTTTTAGTGATTTTTTGAAAAATTTGTTTAATTATTTATCGTATGGCATTATTGTTTGTTACGGTATAAATCTTGCCTATATAGGTTTTAAGGCTTTTCAATGAAAGATTTTTTTAAAGATCAGTTTTTTAAAGCTCTGGAAAAAAATACAATTTTTTCAAGAGCTGATGTGCAAGGAAATTTAATTTTTGTCAGTGATAAGCTTTGTCAAATAAGTGGATATAGCAAAAAAGAGCTTATAGGAAAAAAACATTCAATATTTAAACATCCAGATGTTGATGAATGTTATGTTGAGAAGCTTTTAAAAGATCTTTCATATAAAAAGCCTTATCAGGTTATTTTTAAAAATATTGATAAATTAGGCAAAACCTTCTATCTTGAAACTTTGTTAATCCCCATATTGGATAAAAATAATGAATTAATAGAAATAGTAGCGCTTTCTCATGATGTCAGTAATTCTTTTAAGCTTAATGAAGAGCTTGCTCTAAATCACG
The DNA here is from genome assembly GCF_004379075.1 of Campylobacter sp. US25a. Taxonomy (NCBI): domain Bacteria; kingdom Pseudomonadati; phylum Campylobacterota; class Epsilonproteobacteria; order Campylobacterales; family Campylobacteraceae; genus Campylobacter; species Campylobacter sp. US25a. The sequence continues at coordinate 63,693 of NZ_RYYM01000008.1, read as the reverse complement.
CTAAATTAAGAGAATTAAGTATTAATCTTGAAAATACAGTTAAAAATCACCAACAAGAATTTATACAGTTAGGTAAAAAATTTGAGAAAAAAATGAAAATTGCCTTGGAAAAAAATGAAAAAGATATTAAAATAGCATATGAAGAGATTTTGAAATCTTCATTAGAACAAATGATTAGTGATATAGCACATCAATGGAGACAACCGTTAAATGAGCTTGGTATTGCCATGTTTCAAATGAAGCAAAATCTTAAAGATGAAAAAGGATTTGCTGAAATTTATTCACAATCAAAAGATATGATTAAAAATATGTCAGAAACAATTGATGTGTTTAGAACTTTGTTTAACAAAGGAGTAGAGCAGTGTGTATTTATAAAAGAGACTTTAAATAAAGCCTTAGAAATTGCTTTTGAAACTATAGAAAAAAATCATGTAAATATTAATATTGTTTCGAAAAGTGATTATGAAGTTTTGGCGTATGAGAATGGTTTAATAAGAGTTTTTCTTAATTTGATTTTAAATTCAATAGAGGCATTTAAAAACAAAAAAAGGAAAATCATAACAATAAATTTTTCAAAATTTGGAAAAAACTATCTGAAAATTACAATAAAAGATAATGCTGGTGGGATTGATAAAGAAAATTTAGATAAAATTTTTCAACCTTATTTTACAACAAAACATCCCAGTCAGGGTATAGGAGTAGGACTTTATATAAGTAGACAAATTATTGAAAGTTTCCAAGGAAAAATAAAAGTTAAGAATGGAAAAGATGGGGCTTGTTTTGAGGTATTTTTAAAACTAAAAGAGAGGGTAGAGTAGAAATGTCACAAGAATGTAAAGAATTGATAATATTAGTAGTTGAAGATGAAATTAAGACTAGAGAATCATTGATTAATGTATTAAGCGAACGCTTTAGTAAAGTAATCGGAGCTCAAAATGGAGATGAGGGGCTTAAAAAATTTAAAAAATTTAAGCCGGATTTAGTTATCACAGATATTGCTATGCCTATTATGGATGGGCTTGATATGGCAAGAGAGATTAAGGAAATTTCAGATGATGTCCCAATTGTTGTTCTTAGTGCGTATTCAGAGAAAGAGAGACTTTTGCGTTCTATTGATATTGGTATAGATAAATATTTGATCAAACCTGTTGATATAGAAGAGTTGTTTAAAGTTTTAGATTATCTAATAGGCGAAAAAATTGAAGCAAATATGCTTGTAAAAATTTCTGAAGAATATCAATTTAACAAAACTAAAAGAACTTTGATTTACAATGGTGAAGAAATTGTTTTAACTAAAAAAGAATTAGCTTTTATTTCTTTGCTTTTAAAGCAACCTGGGGCTTTGGTTTTGCATGAAGATATAAAGAAAAATGTTTGGATAGGTGAACATGTGAGTGATACTGCTGTTAGAACTTTTATTAAAAGAGTAAGAGATAAAGTGGGTGAAGATTTTATAAAAAATGTGCCAAGTTTAGGTTATAAGATAAATATCAATAAATAAGACTGATTTAGCCTTAAAATATAAAGCATAACAAATGATTAACAAAATTATCATTTTTAAGAAAAAATGTATAATTAATATTCTATAATATTCTCTTATTATCAAAAATTTTAAGGAGAAAGTCGATGCATCCAGGTAATGTATTAAATTACGACTATACGGTTGCAAGATATTTTATGTTTACAACCGTATTGTTTGGCATTGTTGGTATGGCTATAGGAACTCTTATAGCTTTTCAAATGGCATATCCTAACTTAAATTATTTAGCAGGAGAATATGCTACTTTTTCAAGACTTAGACCACTTCATACTTCAGGTGTGATTTTTGGTTTTATGCTTTCAGGGATTTGGGCAACTTGGTATTATATAGGTCAGCGTGTTCTTAAGGTAAGTATGGCTGAGTCAAGATTTTTAATGGCTGTTGGTAAGCTTCATTTTTGGCTTTATGTGCTTACTATGGTTTTAGCTGTTATATCTTTGTTTATGGGTGTGACTACATCTAAAGAATATGCAGAGCTTGAGTGGCCTTTAGATATTCTTGTTGTTCTTGTTTGGGTTTTATGGGGTGTAAGTATTTTTGGACTTATTGGAATTCGCCGTGAAAAAACTCTTTATATTTCTTTATGGTATTATATAGCTACATTTTTAGGTATAGCTATGCTTTATCTTTTTAACAACATGGAAGTACCAACTTATTTTGTTACTGGAATGGGTAAATGGTGGCATAGTGTATCAATGTATGCAGGAACAAATGATGCTTTAGTACAATGGTGGTATGGACATAATGCTGTGGCATTTGTATTTACTGTGGGTATTATTGCCCAAATTTATTACTTCTTGCCAAAAGAAAGTGGTCAGCCGATTTTCTCTTATAAACTCTCTTTATTTGCATTTTGGGGCTTAATGTTTGTTTATCTTTGGGCAGGTGGTCACCATTTGATTTATTCAACTGTACCTGATTGGATGCAAACTATGGGTTCGGTTTTCTCTATAGTATTGATTTTACCTTCTTGGGGTTCAGCGATTAATATCTTACTTACTATGAAAGGTGAGTGGAGCCAGCTTCGCGAGAGTCCATTGATTAAATTTATGATTCTGGCATCAACTTTCTATATGTTCTCAACACTTGAAGGGCCAATTCTTTCAATTAAGTCTGTTAATGCTTTAGCACACTTTACAGATTGGATTCCAGGACATGTTCATGATGGAACATTAGGTTGGGTAGGATTTATGACTATGGCTGCTCTTTATCATATGACTCCTAGAGTTTTCAAAAGAGAGCTTTATAGTAAATCTTTAATGGAAGCTCAATTTTGGATCCAAACCACAGGTATAGTTCTTTATTTTGCTTCAATGTGGATTGCGGGTATTACTCAAGGTATGATGTGGAGAGCGACAGATGAGTATGGTAACTTGCTTTATAGCTTTATTGATACTGTTGTGGCTATTATTCCTTATTATTGGATTAGAGCGATTGGTGGATTGTTGTATCTTATCGGTTTCTTTATGTTTACTTATAATATTTACAAAACAATTGCTTGTGGAAGAGTGCTTGATAAAGAACCAAAAAGCGCTTCGCCTATGGCAGCATAAAAAGGAGAAAATATGTTTAGTTGGTTAGAAAAAAATCCATTCTTTTTTGCTGTAGCTGTTTTTGTAGTGATTGCTTATGCAGGCATAGTTGAAGTTTTACCAAATTTTGCAGAAAATGCAAGACCAATTGAAGGTAAAAAACCTTATACGGTTTTACAACTTGCAGGGCGTGCAGTATATATTAAAGATAGTTGTAATGCTTGTCATTCACAGCTTATTCGTCCATTTAAATCAGAAACAGATCGTTATGGTATGTATTCTGTAAGTGGTGAATTTGCTTATGATAGACCTTTTCTTTGGGGTTCAAAAAGAACAGGACCTGATCTTGCTCGTGTAGGAAATTATAGAACAGCTGATTGGCATGAAAATCATATGTGGGATCCTACTTCTGTTGTTCCAGATTCTATTATGCCTTCATATAAGCATATGTTTAAAAATAATGCAGATATTGAAACTGCTTATGCTGAGGCTTTAACCGTGAAAAAAGTTTTCAATGTTCCTTATGATACAGAAAATGGAACAAAACTTGGTTCTTGGGAGGATGCGCAAGCTGAAGTAAAAGCTGAAGCTCAGGCTATAGTTGATCAAATGAAAAATCAAGAAGTAAAAGATGCTTTTGCTAAAGGTGAAATCAAAGAAATAGTTGCTTTGATCGCTTATTTAAATAGCTTAAAGTAAGATGATGGAACATTTATCAATAGTTTTTGATGTGATTAAAAATTTAATCACATTTGATTTAGCAACAGTTCAAAAACATGAGTGGGAGATTTTTCAAGGTTATGGTTTTTTTGCACTCGTGATGTTTTTGTCAATAGTATTATATGCGTATTGGTATCATTTATATAGAACAGAAAAAAAAGGTGAGAGAAATTATGAAAATTATGCAAACCTTGCCTTAAAAGATGATATTGATGATAGTGTATTAGAAAGTAAAAGGAGTGCTTAATGCAATGGTTAAATTTAGAAGACAATGTTAATCTCTTATCTTTAATTGGAGCTATTCTTATCATTTTAATCACACTAGTTATTGTGAGTAGAATGTTTAAGCAAATGAAAGAAAAAAAGGGCGAGTCAGAGCTTAGTGAACATAGTTGGGATGGAATAGGAGAGTATAAAAATGCTGTTCCTATTGGTTGGGCTGTGGTATTTTTCCTGACTATTGTTTGGGCTATTTGGTATTTTCTATGGGGATATCCTTTAAATTCTTTTTCAAGTATAGGTCAATACAATGAAGAAGTAGCAACTCATAATACAAAATTCGAAGAAAAATTTAAAAATTTATCTCCTGAAGATAAAATAGCAATGGGTCAAAATATCTTTTTAGTTCAGTGTTCAGCTTGTCATGGAATTACAGGCGATGGTATCAATGGTAAAGCTCAAAATTTAAATATTTGGGGTAGCGAAGAAGGTATAATCAATGTAATTAAACATGGTTCAAAAGGTATGAATTTTCCAGGTGGAGAAATGCTTGGTGCTGCTGATTTAGGTGTGGCAGAAGAAGATATCCCTGCTATTGCTGCTTATGTAGCAAAAGATCTTTCAGCTATTAAGAAAACTGCAAATGAAAATTTAGTAGCAAAAGGTAAAGAAGCTTATGCAACTTGTGCAGCATGCCATGGAGAAGATGGAAAAGGTCAAGATGGAATGTTCCCAGATCTTACAAAATACGGTTCTACAGCTTTTGTAGTAGATGTTTTACATAGTGGTAAGGCTGGTTTTATAGGAACAATGCCGAGTTTTCCAACACTTAATGATATTCAAAAAGAAGCTGTTGGCGAGTATGTAATTTCTCTTTCAAGGGGTGAATGATGGAAAATAATAATAGATGCGTGTTTTCTCTTTCAGGTGTTACAGGTATGTTAATTGCTACGGTTTTATTACTTGCTATCTTAGTAGTTTTAACTATTTGGGGTCTTAAAGCTCAGCAAGAAGTGATGCAAAAGCCATATAGTCTTAAAAATGCACAAAGTGTAAAGATGTTTGGTTCAAAAGAACAAGATCATAGAAGTATAAAGGAAGCACAATGAGTAAGGCTTTGGAATATTTAATTGTTATTGGTTTAGTTGTTGCTGCTGCAATCACCGCTTGGTCGGTTTTAACTGTAAATCATCTTCATATAGGATGAAAAAAATATTACAAGATGGCTTTTTTTTAGCCATCTTTTTCTTTGTTTTATTGCCTTCTAGGGTTTTTGCTCTTGATGCTGTACTTTTTAATGAAAATATTTTAAGTCAAAAAGTAAGTAATGAAATTAATCTTATAGGAAAAGAGCTTTACCAAAAAAGTAATATTTTTATCGGCGTTATGGTTGGTGATGAAACTGAAATTGAAACTTTATTAAATAAACAAAAAGAACTTCCTCAATCTTATATATTGCTTCTTTTGTCAAAAAATTCTCACAAAGTTGATATAGTGGGCTCAAAAGGTGCTTTAGCTTTGATTGATAAAGAATCCGTGCTTAGTCCTTATCCTGGAACAGGATCTATTTTGCCGATATTAGCTACAAATAAAGGTGATATTTATAATGCTGCTATACTTAATGGTTATGCAGATATTGTAGATCGTGTGGCAAAATCCTTGGGATTACAATTAGAACATTCTATAGGTAATGCAAATCGTGATACTATCAATATCTTAAGAATACTTATCTATGGATTTATTTGCTTTGCATTGTTATACTATGCACAAAGAAGAATAAAGAGGAAAAAAAATGTTAGAAACTAAAAGAAGTTTTTGGCCTTATGGTATTTTGCTTTCACTTTTGGCTATAATTATTGCTTGTATTGTAACGATTTTTATAGCAAGTCACCATCCTGTATATGAGGATGATTTTTATTTTGACTCTTATCAAAATGTTGAAAATAATTACAATCAAATACAAAAACAACAAGTAAATTTTGATAAATTTTTTAAAGTAAATTTTCAAAATGATAAAATCACTTTTATAGGTAAAAGAAAAATTCCTAGTTATGAAGTGGATCAAAATTCCTATGTTGCAAATTTTAAAATTTCTGCATTACAAAATATAAATTCTGATGATTTAAAAGTTCAAGTTCTTCTTACAAGACCATTCACTAAAAATTTTGATCAAAAGTTAGAAGGACAAGTTAAAAATGGAATTTTAAGTATCGCTTTGCCTAAATTAGATAAAGGTAGATGGGAGCTTAAGCTAAAGTTTTATGCAAATCAAGAAACAGTGGGTTTTTTTAGCTACGAATTAAATGCTCAATGAAATTAAGAATTTTTAGTTCTTCAAGACAAATTAGAGAGTATTATAACCAAAAAAAACAGCAAAATGCTTTATTAGATAGTGCTACTCATATAGGTGAATTTTTAGATAAAGTTTGTTTGAGTAATTTTCATAAGGCAAGTTCTTATGAAAGCTTGCTTTTAATGCAAGAAGCTTGTCTAAAAAGTAAGGATTTAGAAAAAAAACTAGGAATTTCGGTAGAATTTTTTGCTTTTTTGAAAAACAACGAATATCTTTTTTCCTTTTTCAAAGAACTTAGTTTAGAAAAAAAAAGCATAGAAGATCTTAAAAATAATGATTATTATGCCACCTATAATGAACATTTAGAAATTTTAGATGAGGTATATAAGAATTATCTTGCTTTGCTTGAAAAGAAATCTTTTTATGATGATCTTTCTTTGCCTAAAAATTACACTCTTAATAAAGATTTTTTAGATGAGTATGAAGCTATAGTTTATGATTTGCAAGGTTTTTTGAGTAAATTTGAAGAAAATTTATTAAGTGAAATTTCTCAGATTAAAGAAGTGGTTTTAAGTTTTAAAACAAGTAAATTTAATCTCGAATATCTTTTAAAACTTGATTTTTTAAAAACATTTGATTTAAAAATAAACACTCATTATGAAATCAATCTTTCAAAACAAGAGATCTTAAAAGAAGAAATTTTTAAAACAAAAAATTCAAAAATTAAACTCAAATCTTTTGAATTAAGGGCTTTACAATGCGCCTTTGTTATGGATGAAATTTCGCATTTTGTACGCAAAGGTTTAAAGCCTGAAAATATTGTAGTTATAACTCCAGATGAAAGTTTTTGTGAGTTTTTAAGGCTTTTTGATAAAGACAATATGCTTAATTTTGCAAGTGGGATTAGTATTAAAGAAAGTTTATTTTATCAAAAATTTCAAGCACTTTATGAAAGTGCTAGTAGTGCTTCTTTTGTTTATAAAAATCAAGAGGATTATTTTGAAGATACGCAGATGATTTTTGATTATCACAATACACTTTTACATTCTTTAAAGCTTGATTTTATAGAGTTTAAAAAGTATTTTGATGAGAAATGTGATTTTGAATATTTTGAAAAATTACTTGCTTTATTTTTAGAAAATGAAAAGCAAGAACTTATTTATTTGATACGAAAAGAACTTTATTTTATTAAAGATTTATTAAAAAATCAGTCTTTAACTCTTAAAGAGTTGATTCATCTTTTTTTCATGCAAATTTCACAACTTTCCCTTAGTGATGTAGGTGGAGGTAAGGTTACGGTAATGGGACTTTTAGAAAGTCGTGGGCTTTGTTTTGATGGGGTGATTTTGGTTGATTTTAATGAAGAATTTATTCCCAAAAGAAGTGTTAATGAACTTTTTTTAAACAATGAAGTGCGTAAAAAAGCAGGATTGATTAGCTATGATAGAAGAGAAAATTTACAAAGATTTTATTATGAAAGCTTGATGAAGAATGCTTTAGAAGTAAGTATTTGCTTTGTGGAAAATGAAGAAAAAAGCAAATCACGTTTTTTAGATGAACTTGATTTTGACTTTTTTTATGAAACTCATATCCACCAAAAAGCTTATCTTAATGCTTTAAAATTAGACTATGAAGGTATAAAACCTAATCTAACTCCTATAAAAGCTCCTATTTTAAAGCATAATCCTTTCGAGTTTTCGCTTTCTTTTAGTCGTTTTAATTTATTGGAAAATCAAAAAAGAACTTATTATTATCGTTATATTTTAAATTTAGCAGAACCTAGGGTTTTAAGCGAGGAAAGCAAAGCGAAAAATCAAGGAAATTTCATCCATAAAATGCTTGAAATTTATTATAAAAATTATGCAAATAATGATTTTGATATAAAAGTTTTTACAAATTTATTGGATAAAGAATATCAAAAATACAATATCAGTGAACTTGATCTTGAAGTATTTAAATTAAAATTTATACAATTTGCTAAAAACGAAAAAGAGCATTTTTCAAAAGGCTTTTATGTCGCACATACAGAGCTTGAGTTAAACAATATTTTAAAGCTTGGAGCAGATAGTATAAAACTTAAGGGCACTATAGATCGTATCGATAGTTCAAAAGAAGGTAATTTGGTCATTGATTATAAAAGTGGAAAAGTACCAAGTAATTCTTATCAACTTGCTTTTTACCAAGCCTTATATGATGAAAATGCAAGCGTAGGTTTTTATGATTTAAATAGTATGCAAATATTGCACCAAAAAGCTAAAAGTTTAGATGAGCTGAGAGAAAGACTTAAAGACTTAGTTCTTATGAGCAAGGAAGAAATAGAGTTTGAAAATGAACAAGATGAGTACTGTCCTTATAAACTCATTTATAAAAAGGAATTAAAATGAGTCAATTTGAGCCTTTTTTGGCATTAGAAGCGAGTGCGGGAAGCGGAAAAACCTTTGCCTTGAGTGTGCGTTTTGTAGCACTTATTTTAAAAGGAGCTAGGATTAATGAAATTTTAGCTTTAACTTTTACCAAAAAAGCTGCTAATGAAATGCAAAAAAGAATTATTGAGACTTTTTTAAATTTAGAAAAAGAAAATAAAACCAGTGAATGCAATGAACTTTGCAAGCTTTTAGGTAAAGATAAAGAAGAGCTTATTTCTTTAAGAGATGCTAAAAAAGAAGAATTTTTAAGAACAGAGTTAAAAATCAGTACTTTTGATGCTTTTTTCGGAAAAATTTTGCGTGTTTTTGCTTTAAATTTGGGCTTAAGTAGTGATTTTACAATGAGTGAAGAGAAGCTTGATGTAAGAGAGATTTTTTTAAAACTTCTTAAAAAAGATGAATTAAAAGATTTGGCTTATTATATTAATTTAGTTGATGAGAAAGAAAATTTTTTTAACGAGCTTGAAAAATTTTATGAGAATGCTTATTTTCAAAATCGTCCTAAAATTCCAAATCCATCTAAAGCTTATATCAATAAAGCTTATAGTGAGTTAAGAAGTTATTGTTTGGGTCTTACTCATGTAAAAAATTATAAAAATTTGTGCGACAATTTCAAAAGTGAAGTTTTAGATTTATCCGTGTTTATGCAATCAAGTTTTATGACAAAATTTGAAAGTACAAAATATTTACAAGATTTAGAAAGTACTAACTTGCATTTTAGTACAAAAAGAATCGAGCTTATAAATGCTTTAAATACCTATGCCATAGAGCTTGAAAATTATAAAATTGCTAATTTAATGAATCTTTTAAATCATTATAGTGAAGCTAAAAATATATTTCATAAAGATAAAAATACCTTAAATTTTCAAGATGTGAGTAAAAAAGTTTATGAGCTAATAACCAGTGAATTTAAGGATATGATTTATTTTCGTTTAGATGGTTTTATTTCGCATTTGCTTATTGATGAATTTCAAGATACAAGCGTGATTCAATATCAAATTTTACGCCCTTTGATCGCTGAGCTTGTTTCAGGAGAAGGAGTTAAGAAAAATCGCACTTTTTTTTACGTAGGAGATAAAAAACAAAGTATTTATCGCTTTCGTAAAGGAAAAAAAGAATTATTTGATTTGTTAAAACAAGAATTTAGTCAAATTAAAAGTGATAGTTTAAATACTAATTATCGTTCTAAAGAGCTTTTGGTTGATTTTGTTAATGAAACTTTTAAAGAAAAAATCAAAGATTATAAAGAGCAATTTGCCTTAGAAAGTAAAAAAGGTGGTTTTGTGCGTATTGTGGAATCTAAAGAACAAAAGGTTAAAAACCAAGCCCAAGAAATCAAGGAAAAGACTTTAGAAACTTTATTTGAGCAAATTAATTTTTTAAGATCTAAAAATATTTCTTATGATGATATTTGTATTTTGTGTTGGAAAAATAGCGATGCAGATATGGTTTTGGATTTTTTAAGAGAGCAAAAAATTCCTGCGTTTACTCAAAGCAATGTTTTGCTTGAAAATAAAGCAAGCGTAAGACTTGTTTTAGAATATGCTAAATATTGTATTTTTGGTGATGAATTTTACTTGGTATTTTTAAAAGAACTTTTAGGTTTTGAGCCGAGAAAAATCACCCTTGATTTTTCAAAAAATGCTATGGAAAATGTACTTTTTTTAATAAAGGAATTAAAACTTGATTTAAATGATATCGCTTTAATACAATTTATCGAATATGCTAAAACTAAGGAGAATTTTTTAAAGCTTTTATTTGAGCCTTGTACTTTGAAAATAGTAAGCGAACAAAATATGGGTATTAGTATTATGAGTGTGCATAAATCTAAGGGTTTGGAATTTGATCATGTGATTTTGCTTGATAGTTTATCTAAAAACAATTCAAACAATGAAGATATCATGCTTGAATATGATATCAATCAAGGTTGGCAACTCTATATTAAAGATAAAATTCGAGAGCTTACTAAAGAGCCTATTTATACTCTTTTTAAAGAAAATATTACAAGAGCAAATTATGAAGATGATATTAATAAACTTTATGTGGCTTTTACAAGAGCTAAGGAAAGTTTGATTATCATAAAAAGAAATGAAGAAAGTGTAAATGGAAATTATCCAAGTTATTTTAAGGGGGGATTTTTAAATATACACTCTCAAGAGAGAGGTTTTTTAGAAAGCAAAGAACAAATTTTAAGTGTTAAAAAAGAAAGTATTCAAGCTTTACAAAAATTTGAAAAAATTAGCCCACAAGAAGTTCAAAGCGAAGAAAAGCTTGATAGTAAAGAGCTATATTTTGGAAATGCTTTTCACTTTTTTATGCAAAATTTAAAACTTCCTAAGGGTGAAAATTTTCAAATGCTTACTCAAAGATGCAAGAGCAAATTTAGACATTTTTTAGATGAGAGTGATTTTGAAAAGCTTTTTAAAAGAATTGAAATTTTACTTAAAAATACTCAATTTCAAAATTTGATTGGTGATGGAAAGCTTTTAAAAGAACAAGCTTTGAGTTTTAATGGAGAAATTAAACAATTAGACTTGCTTGCCTTAAAAGATGAAGAAGCTTTCATAATTGATTATAAAACAGGTCTTGCTATGCAAGATAAACATAAAGAGCAGGTAAGAACTTATAAGATCGCCATTAGTGAAATTTTGAAAAAAGATAAAGTGCGTGCTTTTATAGTTTATTGTTTGGAAAATGAAATTCAAATTTTGGAAATATAAACTTTATTTTTACTTAAATTAAGTAAAAATTAATATTATTTTTTATACAATCACATTTTAAATTTTTGGCAAAGGTAAAAATTATGACAAAGATAACAAAGCCAAACGAAGTAAAACGAGAATGGATTGTTTTAGACGCAGAAGGCAAACGCTTTGGTCGTCTTTTAACTGAAGTAGCAACAATTTTGAGAGGTAAAAACAAGCCTTGCTTTACTCCAAATGTTGATTGTGGTGATTATGTAATTATCATCAATGCTTCAAAAGCTGTATTTACAGGTGCTAATAAAGCAGAAGATAAGCTTTATCATAGACATTCAGGATATTTTGGAAGTGTAAAAAGCGAAAAATTTGGTGATTTACTTGAAAAAAATCCTGCAAAATTATATAAATTAGCAGTTAGAGGTATGCTTCCTAAAACAAATTTGGGCAGAGCTATGCTTAAAAAATTAAAAATCTATGCGGGTAGTGAGCACCCACACACTGCGCAAATTGCTAAAGAAGGAAAATAATCATGGCAACAACATACGCAACAGGTAAGAGAAAAACTGCTATCGCAAAGGTATGGGTAAAACCAGGTAGTGGTAAAATTAGTGTTAATGGTGTTGATTTAAACACTTGGCTTGGTGGACACGAGGCGATTAAGCTTAAAGTGGTTCAACCTTTACTTGTGACTAAACAAGAAACTTCAATGGATATTAAAGCAACTACTTTAGGCGGGGGCTATAGTGCTCAAGCTGAAGCTTTAAGACATGGAATTTCAAGAGCTTTAGCAGCTATGGATGCTGATTTTAGAGCCTTATTAAAACCTAAAGGACTTCTTACTAGAGATAGTAGAACTGTTGAGCGTAAAAAATATGGACGCCGCAAAGCAAGAAGAAGCCCACAATTCTCTAAACGTTAATATTTTTGGTGGGATTTTCCCACCTTTCTACAATTTTTTATAAAACTCATCCTTTTTTCTATCATTTATGTTATAATTGCGAAATTTAAATTTTTATTTTATAACACAATGAAAGGTTTTTTCTATGAAAAAAATATTCTTATGTTTAGGTTTGGCAAGTGTTTTATTTGGTGCTGATAACAATGTAAAATTTGAAATCACTCCAACTTTAAACTATAATTACTTTGAGGGTAATTTAGATATGGATAATCGTTATGCACCAGGGATTAGACTTGGTTATCATTTTAACGATTTTTGGCTTGATCAATTAGAATTTGGGTTAGAGCATTATTCTGATGTTAAATATACAAATACAAATAAAACTACAGATATTACAAGAACTTATTTGAGTGCTATTAAAGGTATTGATGTAGGTGAGAAATTTTATTTCTATGGTTTAGCAGGTGGAGGATATGAGGATTTTTCAAATGCTGCTTATGATAATAAAAGCGGTGGATTTGGGCATTATGGTGCGGGTGTAAAATTCCGTCTTAGCGATTCTTTGGCTTTAAAACTTGACACTAGAGATCAAATTAATTTTAATCATGCAAACCATAATTGGGTTTCAACTTTAGGTATTAGTTTTGGTTTTGGTGGCAAAAAGGAAAAAGCTGTAGAAGAAGTTGCTGATACTCGTCCAGCTCCACAAGCAAAATGTCCTGTAGAACCAAGAGAAGGTGCTTTGTTAGATGAAAATGGTTGCGAAAAAACTATTTCTTTGGAAGGTCATTTTGGTTTTGATAAAACTACTATAAATCCAACTTTTCAAGAAAAAATCAAAGAAATTGCAAAAGTTTTAGATGAAAATGAAAGATATGATACTATTCTTGAAGGACATACAGATAATATCGGTTCAAGGGCTTATAATCAAAAGCTTTCAGAAAGACGTGCTAAAAGTGTTGCTAATGAACTTGAAAAATATGGTGTAGAAAAAAGTCGCATAAAAACAGTAGGTTATGGTCAAGATAATCCTCGCTCAAGCAATGATACTAAAGAAGGTAGAGCGGATAATAGAAGAGTGGATGCTAAATTTATTTTAAGATAATGAATAAAACTATTTTATTTGATTTAGATGGCACTTTAATTGATTCTACTGATGCTATTTTAAATTCTTTCCAAGGAGCTTTTAAAGCCCTTGGGTTAACTTCTAAAAATAATGAAGAAATCAAAAATCTCATAGGTTATCCTTTAGAGCAAATGTTTAGAATGCTTTATCCAGATAAAGTAAATTTAAGTAAAGAATTTGTATTAGCTTATCGTGAAATTTATGCACAAATTTATTTAGAACAAACCACTCTTTTGCCTAAAGTAAAAGAAGCATTAGAACTTGGAAGCAAAATTGCAGATCTTGCCATAGTTACAACAAAAGGAGGTAAATTTACTCCGATTTTACTTGATTATTTGGGAGTTAAAAAATTCTTTAAAACTTTAATTACTCTTGAAGATGTCACGAATCCAAAGCCAAGTTCTGAACCTATAATTTTAGCTTTAAAAAGACTCAATAAAACTCAAGAAAATGCCTATATGATAGGCGATACAATACTAGATATTCAAGCTGCAATTTCTGCTAATATCACTCCTTTGGCCTTAACTTGTGGCTATGGCAATGAAAATGAATTAAAAGCTCATTCTATGGTATTTTTAAATGCATATGAGGCTGTTAATTATATAGCTAGATTAAACTAATTTCAAGTTTTCGTTAAACGCCTTTTAAGAGAATTTATAGTAAATTGATAGCTAAAAAATTATAAAAATTATCAATATAAAGGAAGGTCTCAATGGGTAAAATTATGAAAACTATGGACGGAAATGAGGCTGCTGCATACGCTGCGTATGCTTTTACTGAAGTTGCTGGAATTTATCCTATTACACCTAGTTCTCCTATGGCTGATTACACCGATATGTGGGCAGCTGCAGGTAAAAAAAATCTTTTTGGAGTTCCTGTAAAAATCGTAGAAATGCAAAGTGAAGCAGGTGCTGCAGGTAGTGTGCATGGATCTTTACAGGCTGGGGCTTTGACTACAACTTATACAGCTTCTCAAGGATTACTCCTTAAAATTCCAAATATGTATAAAATAGCAGGTCAATTACTCCCCTGTGTAATCCATGTAGCAGCGCGTTCTTTGGCTGCTCAAGCTTTGTCTATCTTTGGTGATCATCAAGATATTTATGCGGCAAGACAAATTGGTTTTGCTATGCTTTGTTCGCATTCCGTGCAAGAAACCATGGACTTAGCTGGTATAGCACATTTAGCTGCAATTAAGGGAAGAGTGCCATTTTTGCATTTTTTTGATGGTTTTAGAACAAGCCATGAAATTCAAAAAGTTGAAGTAATGGATTATGCACATTTTGATAGATTATTAGATAGAGAAGCTTTGCTTGAATTTAGAAATAATGCTTTAAATCCAGAAAATCCAAAAACACGCGGAACAGCACAAAATGATGATATTTATTTTCAAACTAGAGAAGTAAGTAACCGTTTTTATGATGCTTTGCCTGATGTTGTTAATGAATATATGCAAGAAATTTCAAAAATCACAGGTAGAGAATACAAACCATTTACTTATTATGGACATAAAGAGCCAGAGCGTGTGATTGTTGCTATGGGTTCTGTGACTCAAGCACTTGAAGAAGTGGTAGACTATCTTAATGCTAAGGGTGAAAAGGTAGGGATTTTAAAAGTTTATCTTTATCGCCCATTTAGCTTAAAATATTTCTTTGATGTTATGCCAAAATCAGTGAAAAAAATCGCAGTTTTAGATAGAACCAAAGAACCAGGAAGTCTTGGGGAGCCACTTTATCTTGATGTAAAATCAGCTTTCTATGGAAGAGAAAATGCTCCTGTTATAGTGGGTGGAAGATACGGACTTTCTTCAAAGGATGTTGATCCTGCTCAAATGATAGCAGTATTTGAAAATCTTAAACTTGATAATCCAAAAGATGGCTTTACTGTAGGTATAGTTGATGATGTAACTCATACTTCACTGAGTACTGGAGAGAAAATTTCACTTGGAGATGAAAGTACGATCGAATGTTTATTTTACGGACTTGGTGCTGATGGAACTGTGGGCGCAAATAAAAACTCGATTAAAATCATCGGGGATAAAACGGATTTTTACGCTCAAGCTTATTTTGCTTATGATTCTAAAAAATCAGGGGGTTATACAAGAAGCCATTTAAGATTTTCTAAAAAACCTATCCGTTCAACTTATCTTGTTTCAACTCCGCATTTTATCGCTTGTTCGGTAGCGGCTTATTTGGAAATTTATGATGTTTTAGCAGGAATTCGCAAAGGAGGAACTTTCCTTTTAAATAGTATTTGGAATGCTGAAGAAACCATAAGACAACTTCCAGATGCAGTAAAGAAAACTTTAGCTGAAAAAGAAGTAAATTTTTATATCATCAATGCAACCAAACTAGCTCGTGATATAGGTTTGGGAAATCGTACAAATACCATTATGCAATCAGCCTTTTTCAAACTTGCAAAAATCATTCCTTATGAAGACGCACAAAAATACATGAAAGAGCTTGCGTATAAATCTTATAGTAAAAAAGGCGATGCTATTGTAGAAATGAATTACAAGGCTATTGATGTGGGTGCTGATGGACTTGTAAAAGTTGAAGTGGATCCAAATTGGAAAAATTTAGAGCTTAAAGAAAAAGAACAAACTAATGCCTATAAAGGTACTGAATTTGTTGAAAAAATCGTAAAACCTATGAATGCGGCTAAGGGTGATGATTTGCCTGTTTCAGCCTTTTTAGGTTATGAAGATGGAAGTTTTGAACACGGCACAACCGAATACGAAAAACGCGGTGTTGGGGTTATGGTACCAAGATGGATAGAGGCAAATTGTATTCAATGTAATCAATGTGCTTCAGTTTGTCCGCATGCTGTTATCAGGCCATTTTTGATTAATGATGAAGAAATGGCAAATGCACCTCGCGGTGTAAAAGATCATGCTTTAGAAGCTAAAGGAACCAAAGGAGAAAAATTAAGCTTTAAAATTCAAGTTTCTCCACTTGATTGTACAGGCTGTGAGCTTTGTGTTCATGAGTGTCCTACTAAAGAAAAATCTTTGGTTATGGTGCCACTTCAAGAAGAGATGGATTTTGGTGAGCAAGAAAATGCGGATTATTTATTTAAAGAAATCACATACAAAGATGATATTTTAAATAAAGAAACTACAAAAGGAGCACAATTTGCCCAACCTTTATTTGAATTCCATGGAGCTTGTCCTGGATGTGGAGAAACTCCTTATATTACTTTAATTACAAGGTTGTTCGGTGAAAGAATGATTGTGGCTAATGCGACAGGTTGTAGTTCTATTTATGGGGGTTCAGCTCCATCAACTCCTTATAGAAAAAGTGTGAAAAATGGACACGGTCCTGCTTGGGGAAATTCACTTTTTGAAGACAATGCTGAGTTTGGTTTGGGTATGAAAATTGCAACTGAAAATACAAGACACCGCATTGAATATATCATGAATGAAAGTATGCAAGAAGTTCCAAATGCTTTATCAGCCCTTTTTAAAGATTGGATTGCAAATAAAGACAATGGTGCTATGTCTGTGGAAATTAAAGATAAAATGATCCCTATTTTAGAGCAAAATAAAAATATTAAAGCCGTACAAGATATATTAGAGCTTAAACAGTATTTAAGTAAAAAATCTCACTGGATTTTTGGTGGTGATGGTTGGGCTTATGATATAGGCTATGGCGGACTTGATCATGTTTTAGCAAGTGGAGAAAATGTAAATATTTTAGTGCTTGATACAGAAGTTTATTCTAATACAGGCGGTCAAAGTTCAAAATCTTCTAGAACAGGAGCTGTAGCACAGTTTGCAGCAGCAGGCAAACCTATACAGAAAAAAGATCTAGGTCAAATTGCTATGACTTATGGTTATATTTTTGTAGC
Source organism: Campylobacter sp. US25a (assembly GCF_004379075.1). NCBI lineage: Bacteria > Pseudomonadati > Campylobacterota > Epsilonproteobacteria > Campylobacterales > Campylobacteraceae > Campylobacter > Campylobacter sp. US25a. The sequence goes on along the minus strand of NZ_RYYM01000008.1, from coordinate 46,388 downwards.
ACAAGTAAATTCAACGGCAAATTATACTCATCTTATCAAAGCTATCACTGCAGCTGAGGCCTATGATGGACCATCTTTGGTGATTTGTTATTCTCCTTGTATAGCTCATGGTATTAAAGGTGGGCTGGGCTACTCAGGAGAGCAAGGTGAGCTTGCTACAAAGTGTGGCTATTGGCCACTTTATACCTTTGATCCTCGTTTAGAAGAACAAGGAAAAAATCCTTTAACTCTAACAGGAAAAGAGCCTGATTGGGATTTATATGAGCAATTTTTGATGAATGAAGTGCGTTATAATTCACTTAAAAAAGCAAATCCTGAACATGCTGCTGAGCTTTTTGAACGCAATAAAAAAGACGCTCAACGTCGCTATAGACAGCTTAAGCGTATCGCTATGGCTGATTATAGTAATGAGGTTGAAAGCTGATAAAATATATTTTTAGTGCTACATTGTGTTTTAGCACTTTGTTTGCACAAGATAATTTTGAAGAGTATTTTAAACTTATAGATAAAGAAAATCGCATAAATTTTAATACTCTTCAAAACCCATTTGTGAATCCTACTTTTGAAAAATTAAGACATATTAAAATTACTGCAATTATGCTTGATAAAGTAAAAATTTATGATCGATGGTATAAAAAAGGTGATATGATTGATGATGCTATAATACATGAAATAAATACTAAAGAGATTAAATTCCAATATGATAATTTAGAAATTGCAATCCAAATAAATAAAAATGATAAGATTAATATTAATTAACATTCTTTTTTGCCATTATCTTTATGCTTTAGATTGTCAAAAGCGTCTTTTTGATATCAGTATTAATGAAAAATTAAGCATACAAGAAAGTCTTGATGAGCTTGCAAAATATTGTTCTTTTAGTATTATTGTTAAAGATAAAATTGCTAAAGAAAAATTAGAAACATTGCAAAACTCTGTCAATATTCATCAAATGAGTTTAGACGAAATTTTTAATTTTTTTATCAAAGAGCATGATCTTAGCTATGATTTTGATGGTAAAATTTTAAGAATTTCAGGTATTAATACGAAGATTTTTAAGATAAGTTATATCACTTCTATCAGAGAAGGACAAAGCATAACTAAAGCGTCTGTAGACGCTAAACCAAGGCAAAGTGAATATAGCGGTAGTTTTGATGATGCAGAAGACAATATGATTAAAAGTATGGAAAAATTTGATTTTTGGCAAAATATAGAAAAAGAGATTATTATATTATTAAAAAATTCTCATGAAGATTATGAGGCTAAAACTCCCATCATAAATCCCAATGCAGGTCTTATTATAGTAACTGGAACAAATTCTCAGTTAAAAAGTGTGAAAAATTATTTGCAAAAACTAGAAAATCGTCTTAAAAAACAAGTTATTATCGATGTTAGCATACTTGCTGTGAGTTTAAATGAAAGCCATTCTAGTGGGATTAATTGGCAAAATTTTAATATAGGTTTAAATTCGCAAGTAAATAATGAAAATTCTTTTATTCAGTTTCAAAATGGGCAAGGTTTTGTTAAGAATTTGGGTTTAAGGGCGAATTTAAATTTTGATTCTATTATTAACTTTCTTTCTCAAAATGGAAAAACTAGCGTGCTTTCTAATCCAAAGCTTATGGCTTTAAACAACCAACAAGCCATTATTTCTGTAGGCGATACTATAAATTATCAAGTCAAAGAAAGTTCTAAAGGTACTGAAAATGGGACTACTGTTAGTGAAAGTTATAATAATTATTCTATTTTTATAGGCATTTTACTCAATATCTTGCCTGAAATTTCTGATGATGGAAAAATAATGCTTAGAATTAATCCAAGCTTAAGTGATTTTAAGTATCCAGAAGATAATAAACGACAAAAAGAACCAAGAACTATTGCTCCTGATACCATACAAAAAAAGCTTTCTAGTGTTGTGCAAGTGGAGAATAATCAAACTTTAATTTTAGGTGGATTGATTTCTCACGATAAATCTAATGAGAAAAATTCTATCAATTTTCTATCAAAAATTCCAATCCTAGGTTCTTTGTTTGAAGGAGAAGTTTTAAATTCTAAAGCAACTGAAATTGTTTTTATTATCACTCCAAGTATAGTAGATAGTGTAAACGCTCCAAGTCTTAAAGATCTAGGATTTAAGCATTATGAGTAAAATTATTCCATTTAGAGAAGAAATTTTTCATCAAATCAATCAAATTTTAGAAAGCCAAAAAGCTTTTATTTTTTTATGGGGAAAAAGCGGTAGTGGTAAAAGTGTATTGTTGCAAAGATTGGCAAAAAAATATAATGTTGATTTTATTAATGAAAATTTTAAAGATCAGAGTTTCTTAAAAGAAAAAATTGAGTTTTTGATTTCACAAGGCCAGAGTTTAATTATTCTTGATGAAGTGGGAATGTATGATTATGCAATGCTAGAAAGCATCAGGATTTATAGTGATTCTATAAGTTTTGTTTTAAGTTCTCATAAAAAGTTAAATATACTTAAAAAAGAGCATTTTAAAAGTCGTTTAAGTGCTTGTTTTGAATTGAAAAATATTAGTCTTTTAGAGCTTGATGATTATATTAAATTGAAATTCGGAATGAATTTTTCAAATAAATGTCTTAAGTTTTTACAAAAAATTTCTCAAGGAAATTTAAGATATATTGATAAAACTTTAAAAAGTTTTTATGAAATAAATAGTTTTTTTGATAAAAACAAAAGTCAAGAGTATATTTTAAAGCTTAGTGCTTTAGAGAATGGCTTATTAAGGTAAGGTATGCAAGAAAGAATTAAAGAGCTTGAGCTTAGGTATAAATATTTTTTACTTAAAAAATATTTAAAATATTTATTTTTAATTGTTTTAATCTTAGTGATAGCATTTTGTTTTTTTGTGCTAATGCAAAAATATAATAAGCAAAAAAATATTTATTTGCAAGCTATTGAACATAAAAAGCATTTAGAGCAAAAGATTCTTCAAGCACAAATTTTACAAGAAAAAAATAAGATTTCTAGGGAAAAGTTATATAAAGAACTAGAAGAAGTTAAAGCGGTGCAGGAAAATACACATATTAGTAAGATAGAAATTGATTCTAAAATTTTAAATATTTCTGATTTAAAAAAATCTTTTTATCAAAATCCAAGCTATGAAAAGGCTTTAAATTTAGCTAAGAAGTATTTTGATATTAAAGCTTATCAAAAGACAATATTTTGGGCTTTAAAAGCCAATGAACTTGACAAGCAAAAACAAGATTCTTGGCTGATTTTTGCTCAGGCTAAAAGAGCTTTAGGTGAAGAAAAAGAAGCTCAAAGTGCTTTAGATGCTTATATAAATTATTATGGTTTAATGGAATTAGATGGAAAGTAGAATGGATAAAATTTTTCAAGCTTATATTGATAATGAAATAAGTCTTGATGAAATTTGCACTAAATTTAATATCACTTCTTGGGATTTTTTTAAAAAATTAGCAAATTTTTGTAATTTACATTTTGTTGATTTAGATGAAGATAATGATTTTATTTATGAAGGTATACCTTTTTCTTTACTTTTAAAATTTAAATTTCTGCTTATTAAAAACAATGACGGCTTTATGATTATTAGATCCAAACCTTGTTCTTTAGAGCTTTTAGAGCAAGTTAAGACTTTTATGATTTGTGAAAAAATCGACACTGCAATTGCCGATGAATTAAAGATAGCTAAAATTTTAAATCAAATTCGCATTCAAGAGGAGATTAAAAGATTAAGCATTAAGCTTAGACTTGAATGGCAAGAAAATCAAAAAAGAGATGATCAAAGTTGCATCAGTCAAATTTTTGATTTTTTATTACATGAAATTTTATCTTTTCATGCGAGTGATATTCACATAGAAGCAAGGAATGATGATGCTTTGATTAGGTTTAGGGTTGATGGAATTTTGCGTGAATTTGCTATTTTTGAGAAGGATGTTTATGAAGCTTTGGTTTTTCATGTCAAATTTTTAGCTTGTTTGAATTTAGCTGAATCAAGAAAAACACAAGATGGAAGTTTTGAATTAGATTTTGAAAATGAAAGATATGATTTTCGTGTTTCATGTTTGCCTTTGATTTATGGCGAAAGTGTTGTTATAAGAATTTTAAAACATGATAAAGAAATTTTGGATTTGTATAAACTAAATCTTGGAGATAAAAATTTAGAAATTTTAAAAAAGATTTTACATCGTCCCAATGGAATGATTTTATTAACCGGCCCTACTGGCAGTGGTAAAAGTACAACTTTATACGCGTGTTTAAATGAGTTGAAAAGTATTGAAAAAAAGATTATTTCAGCAGAAGATCCTATAGAGTATAAAATTCCTTTAGTGCAGCAAATTTTGCTTAATTCAAAAGTTGGAGTCGAGTTTAATAGTATTTTAAGAGCAATTTTAAGGCAAGATCCTGATATTATCATGATAGGAGAAATCCGCGATGAAGAAAGTTTAGATATTGCAATTAAAGCTTCTTTAACAGGTCATTTGCTTTTAAGCACCTTGCATACTAATGATGCTCTTAGTACCATTGATAGGCTTTTGGATATGCAAGCAAAAAGTTACTTGATAGCATCGGCTTTGAGTCTTGTTATAGCACAGCGTTTGGTTAGAAAACTTTGTCCTTGGTGTAAGCAAAAAAGCAAAAAACATTATATTGAATTTGAAGGTGAATTTTTTGAACCAAAAGGATGTGAGCGTTGTCATCATAGTGGATTTTTTGGCAGAGAATTAATCGCTGAGTGCTTAGAGATCAATGAAGATTTAGCTTGTGCAATTAGGGAAAATCAAGATAAAACGATTTTAATGGAGCTTGCAAAAAAATATGGCTTTCAAACTATGTTTGAACAAGGTTTAAAAAAAGCCAAAGAAGGTCTTACAAGTATAGATGAGCTTTTAAGGGTTGTAAGATGAAATTTTATGAAGTAGAATTTCTTAAAAACAATCAAAATTATACAAAAACTATAAAAGCTGAAAATTTAAATACAGCACAAGCAAAAGCCTTATCAAAGAATTGGAAAATCATTGATATAAAAGAAATTCAAAAATCTAATTTTCAGAGATTAAAGGAAGAAAATTTCATACTCTTTTTTAAAGAGCTGGCTTTGTTGTGTGAAGTTGGATTAAGTGTTCAAGAAGCGATTAGAGAATTATATCTTATGCATTCTTGCAAGATTATGAAAAAAATATTAGACAATTTAATTTTAGCTCAAAATTTAAATCAAGCTTTTGAAAATGCTAATTTTGGATTAAATCGTGCGGAGCTAGCTTTGATTAAAACGGCTGAAAAGACAGGAAAAATCAGTGAAGTATTTAGTCAAATTTCTAAACTTCGAGAAAAAAGCTTAGAGACTCAAAAACAATTAAAAAAGGCTTTTAGATATCCTACTTTGGTTTTTTTAAGTATTATCGGAGCATTTTTATTTTTAATGCTTTTTGTAGTGCCTAATTTTAAAGATTTATTTGAAAATTTAGGCACGAGTTTGCCTTTTATCACGCATGTAATGTTAGAAATTTATAATTTTTTAGATGACTATGGAATTTTTTGCATATTTTTGTTTGTTATTTTTATTGTTATGCTTATTTTAGCTTATAAAAATTTTCATTCTTTTGCTTTTTCTTGTGATTTTTTATTTTTAAAAATACCTTTGATTTCTCGTTTGATTATTTATAATCAAAATTATTATTTTTTTATGGTTTTTTCTTTACTTTTAAAAAATGGAATTTCAATATCTAAAGCTTTTGATTTAGCTATTATAGGGCTTGAAAATAAATTTTTAATTTTTCAGTATAAAAAACTTTTTAGTTTTATAGATTCTGGTCTTGAGTTAAGTCAGGTTTTTAAAAAGATTGATATTTTTGATTCTTTGGTATTTTCTATGCTTAGTGTTGCGATGAAAAGTGGAAGACTTGAAGTATTAAGTGAAGAAATTGCCAAATATTATCAACAAAAAAGCGAAAATTTGATGGATAGATTTTTGGTTTTTTTAGAACCTATGATGACTTTATTTGTAGCGCTTTTAGTTTTGTTTTTGGCTTTAGGTATATTCTTACCTATGTGGGAGCTTAGCTCAGGGGTCAATTTTAACTAAAATAATCCCAAGCTACTTTAATGATAGTAGCTCCTACAACGATTAAAAATAAAGTTTTTATAAACTTTCCATTAGTTTTTAATACAAGTTTTGAGCCTAAATAAGCTCCTAAAACTTGTCCTACGCCCATAAGCAAGCCTACAGCCCATAAAAGTTCGTATTGCCATAAAAATATAGCAAGAGCAATGATATTACTAGTGAAATTTAAAATTTTAGTATTAATGCTTGCTTTTCTCATATTAAAACCTAGTAGCATCACACAAGCAAAAATCCAAAATGAACCCGTTCCAGGCCCTAAAAATCCATCATAAAATCCTAAAGTTAAGCCACAAATTAAATGAAAAATTTTGATATTTTTTATTTTAGGTTCACTTTCGTGTTTGCCTAAGTTAGGACGTAAGGCTGTATATAAGAAAGTAAGAGTTAAAAAGATTAAGATAATAAGCTTTAATTGCTCATCTTTTACAAAAAGAACACTATAACTTCCTATAGCTGCTCCTAAGGCTGTAAAAAAAACACCCCAAACAAGATGAGGTAGAGTGGTGGATTTAAAATAAGTTAAAGTAGCCGTAAAAGAACCAAAGACGCTTTGGAGTTTGTTTGTTGCTAAAGATAAATGCGCAGGAATCCCACAGGCTATGAGCGCTGGTAGAGTAATAAGCCCTCCTCCACCTACAATAGAATCTATAAAACCAGCAAAAAGAGCTACAAAAAAAAGTATGAAATAATAAATTGTATCTAAGTGCTCAAAGCCCATTTTTCACTCCTTAAATTTGTCAATTTCCTTACTTTGCCCTAAACGATAGAGTGCAAAGTCATATTTTATGGGATCATTTGCATCTAATTTTTTTAAATTTTGCGTGAGTTCTAAAACACTTTTATAATCATATATTTTACGCTTTAGAAGTCCTAAAGTCAAGGAAATTTTATGTGTATGTGTATCAAGTGGAATTAAAAGATCTTTGGTGTGAATTTTGGTAAAAAGTCCAAGATCAAGTTCATCTTTTCTAACCATCCATCTTAGATACATATTATAGCGTTTAAGAGGTGAAGTAGGGGTGTTTTGCCAAATTTTTCCAAAGAAAAAATCATACCCATAACTTGAATATGAATTTATGGTTTTGATTTTTTGCATAAAAGCTAAGATGGCATCTGTGGTATTTTCTCTTTTTTGATAGGCTTGATAAAAAAGTTCGTAGAGTGAAATTTCATTTTTAAGTCTTGAAAGAGTGATAAAAATTTCTTGTATATCTTTCTCATTTTGGAAGCGGTATTTTAAATTTTTAAGTTCTTTTTTTATTTGTTTTTCTTGAAGGTTTAATAAAGAAAAATCAAGTTTTTTTAGAAAATTTACTATATTTTTAGCATTTCCATAGGCAAATAAAGCACAAATTAAGGCAGTAAATTCATCATTGTGAATTTTAGCAATTTGCAAAGGATCTGGAGTTTCAAAAAGGGAATGATTGGTGTTTTTTTGATTGGCTAAAAAATCAAGCTTGGCTTTAAGATGGATAAAATTTTTCACTTGATATTACTAGAGCTTAAGATTTAAGTCCTAGTAAGGTATCAAGCATTTGATCTACAGTTGAGACGATTTTTGCTGCAGCACCGTAACTTGATTGGTATTGTATAAGAGCGGCTAATTCTTCATTTGTATTTACACCACTTTTAGATTGGTATTCGCTATAAACAGAATTATAAAGAGTTTCATTGCTTGAATTTACAACATTGTTATTTTCACCATCTGAGGCTATTTTACCTGTAAGTTTGCGGTAATATTCTTCCATAGTAAGATTATCGATAGTACCATCTTCATTATAAAAATTAACTTTTTCATATTGAAGTTGGATGATTTTATTTGCCATGTCATTGCCACTATCAACCCCATTTGAGCTTGCTCTTACTGTGCTTGGATCATTTAAGATAGAATCTTTTACTTTCATGTCACTTGCATCAGTTCCACTGAAAAAACCACCTATGCTAAACGCACCTGCGAAATTTGTGCCTTTATCTTCAATGGCTACCTTAAAGCCTGATTTTGCATTGATTTGGAATAAACCATCTCCAGTTTTTGCATCGTAGCTAAAACTTGCATTGATATGATCATCAACATCATTATTTGCATTGTGATCGTTATTATCATCTGTATTAGCATTGATTTGACGCATGATATCATTCATGGTTGTATTTACATCTATGGTGATGGTTTTGGTGAGTTTTTTATCGCCTTTATCATCATAAATGACTATATCAAAACTTCCTGGTTGTATGGTTCTGTCGTAATTAACTAAAGGAATATCTCCTTTAAGTCCAGATAGATAATCAGAAGTAACAGAACTTTTCGCAGAACTCGCATAAAGATTGTTAGTTTCATTGATCATGGTCTTAGCAAAAGTATCTAAAGAATCCATATAACCTTGGATAATTCCATCTTCATATTTTCCTTCGCTTTTGCTATAGTTTCTACCGCGTAAGTCAAGTTGAGCACCAAGCTGTCCACCGCTAATCTTTGCAGTAAGATCTCGAACTTTTTCATCAGGAGTTTCATAATAAATACTATAAGATTTATTCTTATCATCATAATCAAGCTTTAAAGGATGAAAATTTATCCCATCTACTATACTAAAACCTTCTATACTTAGATTGTATTGATGTCCTGGATCAGTGATGGTTGTATCAAGGCGATTGTCTTGATTGATTTCATTTTTGCTTGCAACTGCACTAACTAGCTTTGAAAGGGTAAGTTCAAGTTCATCTCTTCTATCCCTAAGCTCATTTGCGTGTTCTGTTGGTAAGGCTTCTTGTCCATAAATTTGTTTATTTATAGCGGCAATTTCTTCACCAATTCTATTAATCTCATCAACCGTATTTTTAATATCATCATTTACTTTTTTTTGGATTTTATCCAAGGTTGCAAAAGTGTTATTAACGCTTTCTGTTAAGGTTTGAGAAGCTTTTACAAGGGCTATTTTTGTGGCATTTTCATTAGGGTTGGATGCAAAATCATTCCAAGCTTTGTTATAATTTTCTAAATCTTTCAAAATTCCAGTATTTTGTAAGTCTGGAAAACGCTGAGCGATTTCTTGTAAGGTTGAAGCCATATATTTAGTGTATTCTAGTTGGTTTGATGCACCTTTTAATTTATAGTAAGAATACTCATCATGCAAACGCACTATACTTTCTATAGCAGTTCCTGTGCCTACTTGAACTCCACCTGTGGTAATATACCCATTTGTAGTTTGCACTACTCTTTGGCGTGTATAAAAAGTTGCATTAGCATTTGAGATATTGTTTCCAGTTGTTGCGATTTGAACTTCGCTTGCCTTTAAGCCTGTAACACCTGTGTATAATGTTCCAAAAATACCCATTATAAATCCTTATACATTGATCTTGAAAATTGACTCTGGATTTGTCTTTTTATCTCCATAAGCATTATTTGTTCCATCATTGATATCAAACATTTTATTTACTAAGCTATCAAGAAAATCTTTGACAATAAGAACAAATTTAGCATACTCTTTGTTTTTACTATGAAGGTTTTGAAGATTTTTTTTAAGTAGATCTAGTTTTTGTTTATCTTCATCATCTAAGAGTTCACTAAGCCCTTTTGTAGAGCTATTATTTAGCTCAACCAAGGCAACATCAAGTTGTTTTTTAGCTGTAATAAATTCGGCGATAAGTTTGTTTTTTTCTTCTACACTTGGCGTTACACTCTCATGTTTAGCCACTTTAATATTTTCTATATCTTCTTCGGTTAAAGCAATAAGTTTTGCTAAGATAGCATTTACTTCATCAAGTCTTTGTTTAAGCATATTTTCTCCTTTTCTCTCTCAAAAAAAGGAGAATGAAAATTTAGATTAAAGAGTCAGCAATTGCAGTAGCTGTAGCTTTTGTATCGATTTTATAAGTACCGTTTTTAATCTGCTCTGCGATTTTACTCGCTTTATCATTTTCCGTTTTTTGAGTATCGTTTGTTTTTGTTTCTTTATCTATTCTATTTGTATTTAATGTGGTGTTTGCCACATAACTTTGTTGTATAGGATTGATCATTTCTGCCTCCTTGATCTTAGTTATAATCCTCTACAAACCATATCGACCCAAATTTAAAAAACTTAACCCCTTTCTTTTAAAAAATCGTATAATAATTTTGAAAAACCCATACCTCCACTTAAAGCTTTACTCATAGTATCGTTATACATGGAAGAGTATATTTCATCGCTGGCATCTTTTCCAAAGAGTGAATTTTGACTTTTTAAAGATACGTCTAAAACTTGCTTTAAAAAAAATGCCTCAAAAGCATCTGTTTGTTCTTTTAAGGCTTCATCTTCTTTGCTCTTTGTAACTATATCATTGTCATTTATTTTGATGCTTGATTCTAAACTTCTTGCTTTGGCTGCACGATCAAGTAAAGCGCTATTCATACTATAAGTATTTAAAAAATTATCCACTTTCATTAGATGATCTCCAAATCCGCGTTAATTGCACCTGCGCGCTTTAAATTTTCCATAATAGCGATAATGTCATTTGGGGTTGCTCCAAGTTTGTTAAGCATTCTAGCTATATTTGCAACTGTGCTTTTTGCATTGTTGATTCTTAAGGTATTTGAACTTGGATCTACAAAACCACCATCTTTCATATCGATTTCATTTTGATTAGCTACTGCGTTATTGTTTGGATCTATTTTTATAGTGATATCTTTATGAGTGATTAAAACAGGTTCTACCTCTACATCAACTCCAGCAATCACTGTTCCTGTTCTTTCATCGATGATAACTTTGCTTTGTGGTTTATAGGCTATATCTTGTTCTAAAACTCTTGCCATAAAATCAACATTTGAAAGATCTTCGGGTTTTTTGAGTTTTACTGTGCGAGAGTCGATGGCTTTAGCTACTTCTTCGCCAAAGACAGTATTTAAAACTCTTTCTATATCGTTTGCGGTTTTAAAGTCCGCTACTTTTAAACTTAAGGTTAGATCATTATTTTGGCTAAAATTTTGTGGAATTTCTCTTTCTACATTAGCTCCACCCATTACAGTTGCAGTAGTTGAGTGAGAACCTGCTCCTCCTGGTCTAGGTGTTAAACCTCCTGTTGAGATAGAGCCTTGTGCTATGGCATAAATTTCACCATCAATCCCACGAAGTGCAGTCAGTAAAAGTGTTCCGCCTTGTAAAGATTTTGCATCACCCATAGATGAAACGGTAATATCAAGTTTATCTCCGCTTTTTGCAAAGGCTGGAAGTTTGGCTGTAACCATAACAGCTGCGGTATTTTTTGATTTGATATCGTTAGGATCTACTTTGATATTCATACCTTGCAAAAGGTTTGAGATGGATTGTAGTGTAAATTTAGAGCTTGTTCCATCACCACTTCCATTAAGCCCTACAACAAGTCCATAACCTATAAGTTGATTCTCTCTTACACCTACAGTGTTTGCTACATCCTTGATTTGCACTGCAAAAATGCTTGTTATAAAGAGTAAAAATATCGTTAAAACTCTCATGGATTCTTCCTTTAATCTATTGTTGATGATAGATCAAGCAAGAAGTGTTCCAAGTGAGTTAAGAAGAGTAAAAACTTAAACTTGTTGATCCAAATTTCTTTTCTTTGACTTTTTGAAAATTTTGGATTTTTTCGGGAGTTTTTATGGTTGAGTGGTGTTCAAAAATGATTAAATTTAAAGTCTTTAAATCTAAATTTTCTAAAAAATGATAAATTTTTTCATAAATATCGCTAAAACCTTCCCTAATATCAAAAGGTGGATCAAGATATAAGATGATTTCATTTTTTGAATTTTCTATGAGTTTGGGTAAAATTTCAAAAGTATTTGCATGGATCACTTCTAAATTTGGATCTATGTTTTTAGCATTTTCTAAAGCAATTTTATAAGCTTTTGCATCAAGTTCTATAGCATAAGCTTTTAAAGCATAATTGCTTAGTGCTTCAGCCGCCATTAAAGCACTTCCGCCAAAGGCTTCAATGAAAATTTTATCTCTTAAATCTTCTCTTATTACATTAAAAACACAACTTTTTACTATGCTTTTAGTACTTCTTGTTGTTGTAAGACTAGGTAAAAATAGTTTTTTCCCTTTGTATTTACCACTTTCTATATTTGTATAAAGCTTTGTTTCTTTAGTTTTTTTTGTTTTTTCTTTAGGAGGTTTAATTTCTTGTTTTTGAAGAAATTTTTTTCTTTTTTCATTGTGATTAAAAAAGTCTTTAACGCTTATAAATTCATCATTCATCATTAAGTGCTTTTACGAGTTTGTTTTTAAGATCTTTTATGGCAAGATCGATTTTATTTTCATAATCTTTTTTAAATTCCAAAGCAATAGCGTCAATTTTTTCTTCAAGCAGTCTTTTTTGTTCAAGTGCAAGTTGTAAAGCTGCTGCTTTTAAAGCATTGTCAAATTCATTTAAAGACTCAAACAAGGCTTCTTTGCTAAATGGCACGCTTAAAAATGGAGAGTTCTTAGAGATGATAAATAAGGGTTTTGCGGTATGAATTTTTTCATCGCTAATGATGAAATCACAATCTTTTTTCATTACCAAATGATCTTTTAAAAAAAGTTCTAAAGTTCTTTCTATAATGAGATCTTTGCATTCTAAAGAGATTTTCATATCAAACTAACCTTTAAAGTGTGATTTTTTAATGATGGAGCTTGTATGCCTTCGATAAGGGCTAAAAACTCAAAACGGCTCAAAATATAAAAGTCTTCAAATTCCCTTCCACTTGTTTGCATAAGTTTTTTAGCGCAAGTATCAAAAAGATAAAAATCCTTTTCTTCTTTTACTACCATAAAATCAGCTCCGCTATCATAAGCGTCCAAAACAATATCTGCAGCCATTTTATAGCTTAGTGTGGGATTTAAATTCAGTAAAGTAAAGCCATTATTTTTTATACTGTTTTCATAGGAAATAAATTTGGCCTCAAGTCTTGATTTTAAAGTATCACAAGCATTAAAACCATAAAAAGCTATATTGAAATCTTTAAAATTATGTTTAATTTCCTTAAGTTCCTTGATCTCATTATCAAAAGCATTGGTTTTAGGTAAATCAAAGTGTAAAATATTTTTATCAAAAAGCCCTAAATTTAAAATTTCATTCTGTAGGTTTTTGATCGTTGTTTCTAAAATTTCATTTTTGCTTTCAAGGTGATAAAAAATACCCTTTTCTTTATCTGCTAGAGTTTTTAAAATTTCTATCTTTTTTTCAGGATATTTTTCTATCATTTTTGAGGCCAAATAAAACACTCCATCACCCATATATTCAGGAAGATAGTCTAAAATTTCATTCGCATAATATAAATAATCATATTTTGCATAAAGCTTTTTATCCTCTTTATCGCCAAATTTTTCAAGATATTTGTATTTGTCTAAAAAATCATTTTTATCGACGATAAGATCTTTAATAGCTCTTTTTGTGCTTAAAGGCTCGATGCAAAGATTAAAATCAAATTCTTTTGCTATTTTTTCTAAAGGCGTAAAAAGTGGTATGATTTGCTTATTTACAACTATGTAAGTATCTTCATCTTTATCAAAATCAAAATAAATATCATCATCTTGAACTTGCAAAAGCAAATCATAAAAACTTGCAAAATTTTCATAATTATCATAAATATAAGGTTTATAATAAGCCTCATAATCCTTGGTTTTATCAAATCTAAAAATTCTTAATTCTAATTTTTTCATGGTTTTTCCTTAAATATTTATATATTATATAAAATTTTTCTAAAATTCACTAGAATTTAAAAGGAAATTTTATAAAATCACGCATTATGAACAAAGAAGATTTTATTATCAAAGCTTTTTTAAATGAAAAAAATGGCGATGATGGAGCTATTATTGATGATTGGTGTTTTAGCAAAGATTTGTTTTTTGAAAATGTGCATTTTAAAAGAGAGTGGCTTAGCTTAGAGCAAATTGCTACAAAAGCAATGCTTGTTAATATCTCAGATGCTATTTCAATGAATGCTGTACCAAAATACGCACTTTTAGGACTTGCCCTACCAAAAAATTTAAGCGAAAATGAGATCAAAGCCTTACAAAAAGGCTTCTTAAAAACAGCTAAGAAATTTAATATAAAAATCATAGGCGGCGATACTATAAGCAATGATAAAATAGACATTAGTCTTACTATCATTTCAAGGATTAATAATAAAGCCGTTTTTAGAAAAGGTTTAAAAAAGGGACATTTACTTGCTTATACAGGAAAATTAGGACGAAGTTTAAAAGGGCTTGAAATTTTACAAAATGGGGGCACTTTAAAACCAAATCATATATTTATAAAGCCAAAATTAAGAGCTAGTTTTTTTTATGAAATCGCACCTTTAATTTCTTGTGCTATGGATATTTCAGATGGTTTAAGTAAGGATTTATCAAGGCTTTTAGCTTTAAATAAATGCGGTATTTCTTGGTTTAAAAAACTTGATGATTATACGCTTTATAGCGGAGAAGAATATGAAATTTTATTTGCTTTTGATGAAAAAGAGCGTCAAAATATAGAAACAATAGCCAAAAAACACGGCGTGAAATTAAATATCTTTGGAAAAGCAGTGAAAGGAAAATATGAATTTAGCGGAAGAGAACATCATTTTTAAGCCTTTGTATAGTTTAAAACACAGTCCTATTGATGCGTATTTTAGTAAAAACAGCGATGATTTTGTAGTGCGTGAAAGACCTTTGTATGAATTTAGCGGTAAGGGCGAACATCTTATTTTGTATATCAATAAAAAAGATTTAACCACAAATGAAGCTTTAAAAATTTTAAGTGAAGCAAGCGGGGTTAAAATAAGAGATTTTGGTTATGCAGGGCTTAAAGACAAGCAAGGATCAACCTTTCAATACCTTTCTATGCCTAAAAAATTTGAGAGTTTTTTGTCAAATTTTTCTTATCCTAAACTTAAAATTTTAGAAACTTTTATCCATGAAAATAAGCTAAGAATAGGGCATTTAAAAGGAAATTCTTTTTTCATACGCTTAAAAAAAGTTTTACCAAGCGATGCTTTAAAACTAGAACAAGCTTTGATGAATTTGGATAAACAAGGTTTTGCGAATTATTTTGGTTATCAGCGTTTTGGAAAATTTGGGGATAATTACAAAGAAGGGCTTGAAATTTTACGTGGCAAAAAGATGAAAAATATAAAAATGAAAGAGTTTTTAATTTCAGCTTTTCAAAGTGAGCTTTTTAATCGCTATTTGAGTAAAAGAGTGGAGTTATCACATTTTGCAAATGATTTTAGTGAAAAAGAATTGATCCAAATTTATAAAATCTCCAAAGAAGAAGCTAAGGAACTTAAAAAACAAGAACAATTTTTTAAGCTTTTAAAAGGTGAAGTTTTAGGGCATTATCCTTTTGGAAAGTGTTTTTTATGTGAGGATTTAGAAAGTGAGATTAAACGTTTTAAGGCAAGAGATATTAGCGCTATGGGACTTTTAATCGGTACTAAGGCTTATGAAACAGGAGAAGGTTTGGCTTTAAATTTAGAAAATGAAATTTTTAAAGATGCTTTGGAGTTTAAATCCAAAATGAAAGGTTCAAGACGCTTTATGTTGGGATATTTAGAAGAATTAAAATGGCGTTATGATGAAGAAAAAGCTCATTTTTGTATAGAGTTTTTCTTACAAAAAGGCTCTTATGCCACTGTAGTTTTAGAAGAAATTTTGCATAATACAATCTTTAGTTAACTGCATATTCTGTTATATTTTTTGTACTATGACACCAAGGTCTACGATCCATTTTTGAAATGGCGCAATATCTGCAGAATGGCAAAGGTTTGGATATAAAGTTTAATATTTCATTATAACTTGTAATTTTTTTAAGTTCAAGATAATCCCTATTAGAAATTTGCAAATTTTGCTTAAAGTAGCTATTAAAATATTTGATATTTGCTACTATAGGACATGGGTATACTATACCATCCTTTATTTGTATTCTTATATTAGCTCTGTGACAAATTGTAAAATTATCAAATGGATCGCTATCGCCTTTTAAATTTAAAGCTGTTTTAAAACTGGTTTTTTCTATGTTTTCATCATTGAAAAAAGATAGTGTTATGTTATATTCTTTGCATTTTTGTTTAATATTTTCCCAGTCAATTTTCAAGGGATATTTTGTAGGTCTTAGGATGATATTATTTTCTTCTAAAGCTTTCCAGAAAGAATTATCTTGTTTCGGGAGCAAAATTCCATTAGTAATTAACCAAATTGAGTTATTTTTAAAATGTTTCCTTAAAATATAAAAATATTCTTTACAATCTTTATTCATCAAAGGTTCCCCTCCTGCTAAATAAAACTGTTCTACCATTCCTTCGGTAATGTGAAATATTTTTTGCACATCTTTTTCAAATTGATTTAATTCATAATAGCCTTTTTTAGCTATCTGAGAGAAATTATCGCAACTAAAACAATTTAAATTACAGTGTTCTGCTAAATGAAAACTAATACCGTGTAAAAAAGGTCTAGGAGTAATTTTTTTAATTTTTTCTGTTATACCCCCCCCCGTTGTCATATTGTTTAATAAAATATTATTTATTTTTTCTAGTTCTGTAATTCTAGATTGTAATTCTAAAATATGCTTATATTTCTTTTTAGTCTGTAGTTTTTTTACTAGTGATAATAGCCATTGTTTTAGTTTCATTAATTTTTCCTTTTTAAATTTTGTATATTAATTAACCAAAATTTAATATACCCACCCTTATACCAATTCTTACTAGCTTTAATAAAAGCTTCTCCTAATTTATAAGTAAAACATTCTTTTTCTTTTAAAGCTTCATTATAATCTGGATAAGTTTCTAAAGGAGGTAAGGCTAAATTTGGATTTTTCTTTACTTTAAATTTATAAGCCTTTTGTTCTTGTTTATGTGAAATAACAATACTTAATATTATAAAAGGTAAAGATAAGTAGCCTAATACACTTTTAGAATTTAAAATCAAAGTTTGTCCTAGTTTATAAGAAAGTTGGTTTTGAATACGAGCTTTGGCTTTTCCATAGTGATTTTGGAAGTTTAGTATTTCATTTAAATTATGAATTTGATTTTCCTTTATAGTTAATAGGTTTTCTTTATTTTTTAAGGTTTTATTCAAGTTGTAAATTTGATTAGTTTGTTGTAAGATTATATTATTTTGGAAATTTATTTCTTTATTTTTTTTAAATTGCAATAGTCTAAGTTTTTCTATCTCTTTATTTTTTAAAAATAATTTTTCTTTGTACATACTTAATAAGAATTGCGCATCCAAATTCTTATAAATAGATTCTTTATACTCCAAATCATAATCAAATAATGCAAAATCTTCCTTATAAAGCTCTGCTATTATATTGTATGTTTTTTCATTATAATAATTTGAGAAAATTTCATGTTTACTGGAATTTGAATGAATTAAATTTCTATCAAAATTTAATTCGTTTTTAACTATTTTAAAATCATTATTTATATTTTCTAATTTACCTATAAAATTAACTAAAATATTTTTATTTTCATCACAGATAAATTTATATTGCGGAGTAAAATGTTGCCAAGATAGAATTTTATCTTTGATATTTTTATTTTTTAAAGCCAAAACAAATTGTTCAAAAGTATCAAAGTTTTTTAAATTTTCATCTGCCCAATTTTTATCATAATCATTTCCACCACCTTTTTTAAGATAATGGAATGCAGAAACCATTCTGTCAAAAGGATTTCTTACAAAAGCAAAGGAAAAATAACTTTCAAATTTGTTTTTATCTTGATTGATATAGTCTAATGCTCTTACATGTCCAACAAGCCATTTGTCTGTTTCAAAAACAACTCGTTCTATACTTGTTCCAGCAACTTTTGGCACATGGATAAAGATACAACCATATTTATCGTGATAATCTTTAAACAATATTTAACTCCATCAAACAAGAATTTTTAAAATTTTATTATGTAAAAATTTTTTACTCAAATATTTTTATTTTCTACATAAATTTTTTCAAGCATCAATATATCCATTTTCTTTAAGATAGTCTAAGATTATATCTACATTTTCATTAAGTTTGGCTTTGGAATTTTGCAAATGAATTTCAGGATTTTGAGGTTTTTCATAAGGACTGTCTATGCCTGTGAAATTTTTTATTTCTCCATTTCTTGCCTTTTTGTAAAGTCCTTTAGGATCTCTTTTTTCACAGAGTTCTAAAGGTGTATCTACAAAAATTTCTATAAATTCATCTTTTTTTACCAAAGATCTTGCTAAAGCTCTATCACTTTTAAAGGGTGAGATAAAAGCGCTTAGTATAATCAAACCACTGTCAACAAAAAGTTTGCAAAGTTCTGCTATGCGTCTTATGTTTTCCACTCTTGAGTTTTCATCAAAGCCTAAGTCTTTATTTAAACCCATGCGAATATTATCTCCATCAAGCAAATACGTATGAAAACCAAGCTCGTATAATTTCTGTTCTAAGGCATTAGCAATGGTTGATTTTCCACTTGCGCTAAGTCCTGTTAGCCAAAGTACGCAAGGTTTTTGATTTTTAAGTTTTGATCTTTGTTCTTTGGTGATATTTGTATTATGCCAGGTAAGATTTTTATCCATAAATATCCTAAAAATTAAAGATTAAAGGTATGCCTATAAGAACTATAACACTATACACGATAGAAACAATGGCACCTATTTTTATAAAATCTGTCATTTTGTAATCACAAAGCGAGCTAACCATTAAATGAGTTTGGTATCCATGTGGTATCATAAACCCAGCACTAGCCCCATAAGCTACAGCAAAGATGAAAGGTAAAGGATTTGCTCCCAAGGCTTGAGCTGTGGCAAAACCTATAGGGAAAGCTAAGGCCGCAGCAGCGTTATTGGTAATAAATTCGGTTAAAAGTAGGGTTAAAAGATAAACCCCTATAAAACTTCCATAAACTCCATAATGTCCAAAAAAACCTGTGATAAGTTGGGCTAAATCTTTGGCAAGTCCGCTATCTACAAGTACTTTAGTAATTGCTAAAGAAGAGCCTACTATGATAAAAATATCAAAAGGAAAACGCCTTTTTATTTCATCAAGCTTGATAAATTTGCAAAGTAGTAAAAAGCCTAAACAAATAAGCAAGGCCTTGGTAAAAGAGATAAAATTTAAAGCCGAAAAAACAATAACACTTAAAAAAGCCATTATGGTCAATAAGCTTTTTTTAGCATCAAGTTTTTCGTTTTGTTTGATATTTGAAAGTAAATAAAAATTTTTAGCCAAATTATCCCTTAGGATAAAATCTTTACCCACAGATAAAATCATTCTATCTCCAGCTTGCAAAACACTTTCGCCAATTTTTTTGATATGCACATCTCCTCTTTGTAAAGAAATAATAGCTGCGTCAATTTTAGATCTAAAATTAGCTTCTTTTACACTTTTTCCAATTAAATTAGAAGTTGGAGAAATGATTGCATCGATAAATTTACTTTCTTTTAACTCGTAACCATCTGCAAGTTTTAAGCCATCAAATTTATTTAGAGTTTCAAGTTGTGAAATATCTCCACTAAATATAAGTGTATCTTTTGCATTTATGATTTCATTATGTGAAACGGGAGTGATGCTTTGATTGTTTCTTTGAATTTCTACTAAAAATAAAAACTCTAAATTTCTAAGTTTGTTCTCTTCTATGCTTTTACCTATTAAAGAGCTATTTTCTAAAACTTTTAAAGCGATTAAATGTTCTTTTATATTTTTATCTTTATTTTCATAATGAGGCAATAATTTACTAAAAATCATCAAAACCAAAATCATTCCTATGCTTAAAGCTATACCTATATAAAAAAAATCAAACATTTTAAGACTTGGTAGTCCATTTTGTACCACAAAGGAATTGATGATTAAATTTGTAGAAGTTCCCACAAGAGTGATAACACCACCTACTATGGCAAAATAAGAAAGAGGGATTAAAAGCTTTGAAGGAGCTTGAAATTTATTGTTTTTTACTATACCCATAAAGCTTGCTACCACTGCGGTATTGTTTAAAAAGGCTGAAACCGCACAAGTAATTACACCTAATCTCAAAAGAGAAAGATTATAGTTTTTTCCTATGATAAATTTACTTGCCCATTCTATAATGATAGTTTTTTCAACAGCGATAGAAACTAAAAGTAGCAACATGAGTGAAATTAAAGAATCATTTGTATAAGAACTTATCCAAGTTTTAAAATCAAGATAACCTAAAGCATAGTAAAATCCTGCCAAACTTCCAAATAAAACAGCAGGCTTTATTTTGTTGTGTATGAGCAATATAAGTAGAATTAAAAGCGTAATACCTACTATGATTTTCATATTTTTCTACACCCCCATTCTGGATAGTTTTTTCTTATAAAAGCGTTAAATTCTATTTCAGCTTGAGTGTAAATTCTTTGGCTTTGCTGTGAATTTAAAATTTTTATTATCATACCTGCGGCCAAGGTTTCATTGCTATATTTATCGATGATAATAAATGATCCTAAGGTTTTATTATCTTTATACTCTTTAAGTGCTAAATTTTTATCTAGTTTTAAAGTACAATTTGCGATATCATTAAGTATTAAATTTGAGGTATTTTCTTCTTTAAAAGTATTGATATCTTTTTTATAGTTAATATTTTCAAATTTAATATTGCAAAGATTATGAGCTCTTTTTATAAGATAATTTTCATTAAGATCTAATTGTTTTTGACTCATCCATATAATCATAGCTTCAAAAACATTGCTCATTTTAAGATCATGGTTGATAGATGTCAAAATATCGCCTCTAGAAATATCGATTTCATCTTCTAAACATAAACTTACGGCCATATTAACACAAGCTTCATTTTGACTTGGAATGATTTCATTTTCATCTAAAGCTCTTAAATCTTTAATATCACTTGTAATGATACTTTTAATTTTAGATTTTTGCATAGAAGGCAAGACTATAACTTCATCTTGTAATTTTATATAACCACTTGCTATATTTCCACAAAAACTACGAAAATTTAAATGCGGACGATTAACATACTGCACAGGCATGATAAAATCATTTTGAATGATTTTATTTATTTTAATTTCATCTAAAAGTGCAAGTAGAGTTTCACCTTTATACCAAGATAAATTTCTACTTTTTTGAGTGATATTTTCACCATTTAAAGCACAAATGGGAATAAAGTGTGTTTGGATATCTTCTTGCAAATAAGGGATGATTTTTTCATAATCTTTACAAATATTATTAAAGATTTTTTCTTCGTAAGAAACTAGATCCATTTTGTTAATGGCAATGATAAAATTTTTAATACCAAGTAAGCTCACTATATAAGAATGCCTTTTAGTCTGCTTTAAAACCCCTTTTCTTGCATCAATTAAAATAATAGCAATATCTGCTGTACTTGCTCCTGTTGCCATGTTTCTAGTGTATTGTTCATGCCCTGGGGTATCAGCTATAATAAATTTGCGTTTATTACTGGTAAAAAATCTATAAGCCACATCTATGGTAATGCCTTGTTCTCTTTCGCTTGCAAGCCCATCTACTAAAAGTGCAAAATCAAGTTTATCTCCGGCATTCCCCATTTTTTTACTATCTTTTTCTAAGGTGCTTAATTGATCACTAAAAAGAGCTTTAGTATCATAAAGTAATCTTCCTATAAGAGTGGATTTTCCATCATCAACGCTACCACAAGTGATAAAACGACAAAGTTCTTTATTTTCATGTTCTTTTAGATAATTTTCTACACTTTGCATTAAAAATATCCTTGTTGTTTTTTCTTTTCCATGCTAGCTTCTTCATCACTATCTATAAGTCTTCCCTGTCTTTCACTGGTTGTAGCTAGAAGTAGTTCTTCTATGATATCTAAAACACTTGTGGCATTTGAATTTATGGCTCCAGTTAGAGGATAGCAACCCAAAGTTCTAAATCTTACCATTTCTTCTTTAGTATTTTTTGCTAAATCTTTTGGCATTCTATCATCATCAACTAAAATTTTTGTTCCCATGTATTCAACTATAGGTCTTTTTTTGGCAAGATAAAGACTTGGTATAGGAATATTTTCAAGGTATATATACTGCCAAATATCAAGTTCAGTCCAATTGCTCAGCGGAAAAACTCTTATGGATTCTCCTTTTTTATGGCGTCCATTATATAAATTCCAAAGTTCTGGGCGTTGGTTTTTAGGATCCCAAGCATGATTTTCATCACGGAAGGAATAAATTCTCTCTTTTGCTCGAGATTTTTCCTCATCGCGTCTAGCTCCTCCAAAAACAGCATCAAATTGGTATAAATCAAGCATTTGCTTTAAAGCTTGAGTTTTCATGATATCTGTATGCATATTTGAGCCATGTGTAAAAGGGGATATATTTATTTCTTTGCCTTTTGGATTGGTATAAACGATAAGTTCCATACCGAGTTCTTTAGCTCTTTTATTACGAAATTCTATCATTTCTTTAAATTTCCAAGTCGTATCTACATGCACTAAAGGCAAAGGAGGAGTAGCTGGATAAAAAGCTTTTTGTAAAAGATGAAGCATCACTGAACTATCTTTACCTATGCTATAAAGCATAGCTGGCTTTTCAAATTCAGATATTACTTCACGCATTATGAAAATAGACTCACTTTCAAGTTGTCTTAAATGGGTAAGATTGAAAGTCATTTTAATCCTTTTATCATTCCGCTTTTAAAGCAATCAAAACGCCTTCTATCATTTTTTTGATATCTCCATCAAGGATATTATCCACTTGAGAAAAAGCTTCTCCACTGCGATTGTCTTTGACTTGCTGATAAGGGAAAAGCACATAAGAGCGGATTTGATGCCCCCAGCCTATCTCGCTTTTTTCTCCAGCATTAGCACTATCTTGTTGTTTCATGAGTTCAAGTTCATAAAGGCGAGATTTTAGCATTTTAAAAGCAGTGGCTTTGTTTTTGTGCTGACTTCTGTCATTTTGGCATTGTACAACTATACCAGTTGGAAAATGTGTGATTCTTACAGCTGATTCTGTTTTGTTGACATGTTGTCCGCCTGCACCACTTGCTCTGTAATAATCTATTCTTATGTCTTTTTCTTCGATTTCAATTTCTATATCATCGTCAAGTTCAGGGCTTACCATAACACTTGAAAAGCTTGTATGGCGGCGTCCTGCACTATCAAAAGGAGAAGTTCTTACCAAACGATGGATACCATTTTCAGCCTTTAAATAGCCATAAGCGTTATCACCCTTAACTAAAAAACTTACATCTTTAAGCCCTGCTTCTTCGCCTTCTTGAAAGTCTAGAGTTTCGACTTTAAAACCTTCTCTTTCGCAAAATCTTAAATACATTCTATAAAGTATGCTTGCCCAGTCATTACTTTCTGTTCCGCCCGCACCTGGATGAATGGAAACAATGGCATTTTTACCATCATTTTCCCCACTTAAAAGCATGGAAATTTCAAGACTTGTGATGGTATCTTCAAGTTTTGGCGCGTCATTAAATAAAGCTTCAAGTGTTTCTGTATCGTTTTCGCTATTGGCTAGATCGAAAAGTTCGCTTGCGTCATTTAGGGCGTTAAAAGCATTTTCATAGTTTTTAAGTAGATTGGTGATTTTGGTTTTTTCTTTGCCTATGATCCCTGCTTGTTTTACATCGCTCCAAAAAGAAGGAGAATTTTCAAGCTCTTCGATTTCTTTAAGCCTTGTTTTGATATTTTCAGGCTTGATGATGGAGGCTATGTTGCCGACTTTGTTTTTTAAAGTTTTTAAAAGTTCGCTAAATTCGTAATTATCCATAAAATTTCTTTGCTATAATTATATTTTTAAAATCAAAAATTATATCAAAAGAAAACTTTAATATAGGAAAAAAATGTCAAAACTTTATCTTATGTCTTTAGGTTGTAATAAAAATTTAGTCGATAGTGAGATCATGCTAGGACGCCTTAGTGCTTATGAGCTTTGTAATGAACCAAGTAAGGCTGATGTTTTAATCGTAAATACCTGTGGTTTTATCGATAGTGCAAAAAAAGAAAGCATTAATGCGATTTTGGATTTGCACGAACAAAGAAAAAAAGATTCTCTTTTGGTGGTTACGGGTTGTTTGATGCAGCGTTATCGCGAAGAACTTATGAAAGAACTTCCTGAGGTTGATCTTTTCACAGGTGTGGGTGATTATGAAAGAGTCGATGAAATGATACTTAAAAAAACAAATTTATTTTCAAATTCGACTTATTTGCAGAGTGAAAATTCCAAACGTATTATCACAGGTTCAAATTCCCATGCTTTTATAAAAATCGCCGAAGGTTGTAATCAAAAATGCTCTTTTTGTGCCATCCCAAGTTTTAAAGGCAAGTTAAAATCTCGCGAAATAAATAGCATTATAACTGAGCTTAAAGATTTGGTAGCTAGAGGTTATAAGGACTTTTCTTTTATCGCACAAGATACGAGTTCTTATTTGTTCGATAAGGGTGAAAAAGATGGGCTTATACGCTTAATCGATGAGGTGGAAAAAATCAAAGGTATAAGAGCGGCTAGAATTTTATATCTTTATCCTACGAGTGCGAGTGAAGATTTGATCAAACGCATTATAGCTTCTGAAATTTTTGTAAATTATTTTGATATGCCTTTGCAGCACATAAGTGATAATATGCTTAAAATCATGAAGCGTGGGGTAAATAGTACAAGACTTAAAGAAATGCTAAATTTAATGAAAAGTGCGCCAAATAGCTTTTTACGCACAGGTTTTATCGTAGGGCATCCAGGTGAAAGTGAGGTGGATTTTGAAGAGCTTTGTGAGTTTGTTAAAGACTTTGGTTTTGATAGGATAAGCGTTTTTGCGTATTCTAAGGAAGAAGATACGGCTGCTTTTGATATGGAGCAAGTGCCTTTTAAAGTGATTAATAAAAGGCTTAAAATCATAGAAAAAATTGTTGATGAAGTCATAGAAAAAAGTTTTGAAAAAGAAGTAGGGCAAAAGCGTTTGGTAGTTTGCACAGGAGAAAGTAGCGAGGGAGAGTTTTTCATCGCAGCTAAAGATCTAAGATGGGATAGAGAGATTGATGGGGAAATTCTTATCAATGAAAGCGAATGTGGAAATTTAGAAATGGGGCAAATTTATGAATGTGAAATTTTACAAAACCTTGATAAAAAGATCCTTGCTAAGGCTTTAAGAAAAGTAGATGCAAATTAAAGATGAAATTTTAGCCCTTTTAAAAAAAGGTAAAAATTTACTCGCTTTTTCTTATGGAAGTGATTCTAGTGCGCTTTTTTATCTTCTAATACAAGAAAAGATCGACTTTGATCTTGTGATGATTAATTACAAAACTAGAAAAAATAGTAATTTAGAAGAGTTAAAAGCCAAAGAGCTTGCTTTGAAATTTCATAAAAAAATTTTCATAAAACACGCTCCTAAATTTCAAAGTAATTTTGAAAAAAAAGCTAGAGATTTTCGCTATGATTTTTTTGAAAAAATTTGTCTTGAGCAAGATTATGATCATCTTATCTTAGCCCATCATTTAAACGATCAGTTTGAATGGTTTTTGATGCAACTTTCACGAGGTGCAGGTTTGGCTGAAATTTTAGGTATGCAAGAGTGTGAAAAACGCTCAAATTATACACTTTTACGCCCTTTACTCTTTATAAGTAAAGATGAAATTTCATCTTTTTTAAAAGAAAAAGATATTTTTTATTTCCATGATGAAAGTAATGAAAATGAAAAATATTTTAGAAATTATATAAGAAAAAATTTCTCTAATGCCTTTGTGAGTGAATTTTATCAGGGTTTAAAAAGAAGTTTTTCTTATCTTGATGAAGATAGGAAAAAACTTTATGATTTTGAAAATATCAAAGAAGTTCAAGGACTTCTTATTTGTCCTAAAAATGAAAGTTTGATTGCTAGAGCGGTAAAAATGAAAGGCTTGCTTTTAAGTGCAGCGCAAAGAAAGCAGCATTTAAAGGGTGATTGTGTCTTAAGTGGTAAAATAGCACTTGTATATAAAAACGAACAAGCCATTGTTTTTGAGTATGAAACTTGTCAAAAATTACCTAAAAATTTTAAAGAAGAGTGCAGAATAGCTAAAATTCCAAAGCTTTTAAGAGCTTATTTATATAATCACAAAATCGATATTTCAAGTCTTAGCTTTTAGTTTTAAAATTTTTTGATAGCTTAGATGTGTGAGAAAAATCACAAAAAATACTTGTAAAAAAAGTCCTAAAAGTGGTACTGATGAGAGCAGATAAAAACAAAGAGTGCTAAATTTAAACTCTAAAGGCGAAAAATCAGAATGAAAATTTTTAAAACTTTCTTTGTCTAAAATCGTGCTTGTAACATCAATCATTAAAAGTTTGTGAAAGAGATAATAAAAGGCAAGATAATATACAAAAATATTGATAAAAGGTAAAAATAAAGCCAAGGTACAAAGTAAAAAAATCCCTATAAATTTTATAAAAATTTTAAAAATTTTAAAGATAGTTTTTAGGGTTGAAATTTCGT
This sequence comes from Campylobacter sp. US25a, assembly GCF_004379075.1. Lineage (NCBI taxonomy): Bacteria > Pseudomonadati > Campylobacterota > Epsilonproteobacteria > Campylobacterales > Campylobacteraceae > Campylobacter > Campylobacter sp. US25a. The sequence goes on along the minus strand of NZ_RYYM01000008.1, from coordinate 19,929 downwards.
TTATATTATCATAACAGTAATATTTTTGGTTGATTTCTTTAGCGATAAAAGGAGTAAGAAAAGAAGTGATAAAAAGGGCTAAAAAAACCGAAGCAAAAACAACAATAAAACCTGAAAATAAAAAGCTTATAATGGTGATTAAAATTTGTACAAAATGAATAGCATAAAACCACGCCCAAAACGAATCTTCTCCAACACTAAATAAAGAATTGAAATAATCCAGCAAAGCCGAAAAGCCAAGTACTCCTAAAAAAAGCATAAATATAAGGCTAAAAATCAAAGGAATTAAAGCAAATTTTAAAAATTTAAGACTTAAAAAATCTTTGATTGCAAGTTTTAAAATATCCAAATTATGCCTTTTTATAGCATTCTTCTAGTTTTTTATAAATAGTATCAAAATCAAGCTCTTGTTCTAAAATTTGAACTAAAACTTCATTGTCTTCTTTGCCATTCCAAGTTTTTTTATAGCTACCATCTTTGTAGCCATTGTTTTGTCTAAAGATATTTAAAACATTTTTACCTATGTAGGTTTTATAAAGAATTTCAAGATTTAGCCCACATTTAATAGCTAGAGTAAAATAGGTTGAAAGTAATTCTCCAAGATTAAATCCAAAGCCACTGCATTTATGGATAATAAGCTCTATATCATTTAAAATACCATAAATATCACTCTCATTAGGATGCTCTTCTTCTTTGCAAAAATCCTGAAATACACTTACTGAAATCACTTCATTGGCTATAATTTTAAAATAATTTCCATTTTTATTGCGATATTCTTCAAGTAAAAGGCTTAAGATAAAATGCCAAATATCGACAATCTCTATGCGTACATTTTCCCAATTTGTTGGACTTGAAATGTTTTTCCAATGTTTCCATGTAAAAGAGTCTATAAGTTCTGCACATTCCATATAAATACAGCGTCTCCAACTGATCAGTTTTCCTTCTTTGGTATAGCCATTTTCCCAATTTAAGCCATTGGTTTCATCGTTGAGTTTTTGTTGGAGTTTGAGCATATTTTCTAAAATTTCGATATTTGTCATTTAAAAACTCCTTGATAATTTTTAATATTATATGATTTAAGCGTAAAGATTTAAACTATCATCTGTCTTATCTTGATTTTCCTTAGCTTTTTCTTGTTGTTTTTCAAGTTGTTTTTTCATTTGTTCTAAAACTTCATCGAGAAGTTTTTTGCTATCTTCAAGCATAGAAGCATTGATATCTTTATCATCTGTTTGATTTTGTTTTAGTAAATCACTGAGTTTATTTGTAAAATTATTTATAATAGCATTTTGATGGTTTTCATCATTTGGAGTTGGTAGAACATTTGCCATTTGCATAGCTGATTCGATAATTTCCTTTGGCTTTAACTCTCCAACTTTAGAATTTGCTAAAAAATCTTTGATCATAGGTTCAACTTCTTTCATAGCATTTTTAATCTCATCAAGATCATTTTGTGTGAGTTTAGAGCCTTCAAAAGTAAAGCTAAAACCATACTGACGCTTAAGATTAAGAGTTTTACCTTCTTCATTATTTGCATAACTTATGCTTTGATTGTCATACATAGATAAGGCTAAGTGTTTGCCACTTTTTGTTGTATAATCCATCGAAAAACTCTGGTTTTTACTAGCATCAATTTGCATTTCTTCCCCTTATATTTATAGTTTAAATCAAAAATCGGTTATTTTTAAAAATATTTTAGTATAATTTTTATAATATGGATGAAAGAATTTTAGAATTTATAAAAAATGAGCAGCTTTTATCTTGGGCTATGATTGATGAAAAAGGTGTTTATACGGCTAGTGCTTTTTATGCTTTTGATGAAAAGAATTTAGCTTTTATTATTGCTTCTCATGAAGACACTAAACATATAAGATTGGCCAGTGAAAATTCAAGTATAGCACTTAATATAGCCAAAGAAAGCAAAATAGCCTTTTTAAAAGGTGTGCAAGCTAAGGCCGAGTTTAAAATGGCAAACAAGGAGCAAATGAAAATTTATTTTTCTAAATTCCCCTTTGCTAAACTTGATAAAAGTGCAAAAATTTATGCCTTAGAGCTTTTTTGGCTTAAATTTACTAACAATGCTTTAGGACTTAGTAAAAAACTTGAGTTTTGTAAAAAATAAATTTTTATGATTTTGTTTAAAAAAATGAGTTATGATTATAGTTTATGTAAATTGTTAGGTATAGAAAATAAATGTTAAATGTAATTCACGCTTTATTTTTTAGAGAGTTAAAAACTAGATTTGGTGCTAATAGGCATTTGGGTTATCTTTGGGTAGTTGGAGAACCAATGTCAATAACACTTGCTATTACAGTAATTGTTACCATTATAAGAGAATATCATCATCAAGTTATGCCTGAAGGAATTTCTATTTTTATGTTTTTAATTTCAGGTATTATGCCTTATTTTATGTTTAGAAGTATAGTAACTCAGCTTATGAATGGTACTCAGGCAAATTTGGCTCTTTTTGCTTATAAACCTGTAAAGCCTATACATGTATTTATTGCTAGAACTTTACTTGAATTTTGCATTTATTTTGTGATTTTTATCACTGTGCTTTTTTTTGCAGGATGGTTTTTTAGATTTGATGTATTCCCCGTTCATTTACTCGGAGTTTTATTTTGTATTTTTTTACTTATGTGCTCAGCTTTTGCTTTGGGGATTTGTTTTGCTATTGTTTGGCACTTTGTAGAACCTTTAAGAACTTTATTAGCTTATTTTAGCATAGTGTTTTATTGGAGTTCTGGGATTATATTTCCTACTTGGCTTATGCCAAGACCTTTACTTGATATATTTTATTATAATCCTTTGCTTCACATAATGGAGCTTTTAAGATTTAATTTTTTTGAGAATTATCCTTTGCAAGATGAATATAGTTATTTTTATGCTATATTTTGGATTTTACTTGTTTTATTTATAGGACTTTTTCTTTATTACTATAACAGACAAGCTTTAACGGCGGTAAAAAAAGAATGATAAAGTTAATCAATCTAACAAAATCCTATCCTTTATTTAGCGGTGGAAGACATTATGTTTTTAAAAATTTTACTTTTGAATTTCCTGAAAATTGTAGTATAGGATTGATGGGGGGTAATGGAGCAGGTAAGTCCACTCTCATGAGACTTTTAAGCGGGGCAGAGCTTCCTGATAGTGGTAAGATAATTACTAATAAAAAATTATCCTGGCCTTTGGGTTTAAACGGAGCTTTTCAAGGTTCTTTAACTGCTAGAGATAATGCTAAATTTGTAGCTAGAGTGTATGGATATAAGGGTAAAGAACTTCAAGAAAAAGTAAAATTCGTAGAAGATTTTGCAGAGCTTGGGAAATTTTTTGATGAGCCTATGAAGACTTATTCTTCGGGAATGAGTGCTAGGATAGCTTTTGGACTTAGCATGGCTTTTGATTTTGATTATTATTTAATTGATGAAGCAGGGGCTGTTGGAGATCCTGCTTTTAGGGAAAAAAGCGTAAAATTATATAGGGAAAGATTAAGCAAATCAAAAGTGATTATGGTATCTCATGATGTAGCTGAAATTAAAGAATGGTGTGATAAAATAATTTATATGAAAAATGGACAAATTGCGGTTTATGATGATGTAGATGAAGGAATAGCTGTATATCAAGGAAAAGCTTAATGGAAGAAAATAAAACTTTATTAGAAAAAATCAAAGATTTAAGCATATTTGATTCTTTTAAAATTGTTTGGTTTATAATGATTTTTGTTGTGATTTATTATACATTGATTGCAGCACCAAGATATGTAAGCACGATGATTTTAGATGTTAGATCAACAAGTGGAGAAAGTGCTCAAACAAGCGGAATTTTGTCTTTGCTTAGTAGCACTTCTACAGCAAACGAAGATTTAAATTATCTAAAAGGTTATATAGAATCAAGTGATATGTTAAAAATTTTGGATGAGAAAATTAAACTTAAAAGTCTTTATCAAGAACAACATATAGATTTGCCTTTTAAAATTTGGGATTCAAGTTCCAAAGAGTCTTATTTGAAATATTATCAAAATCGTGTAAAACTTTATGTAGATGAAACCACTAAGCTTTTGCAGGTAGAAGTAGAAGGTTTTACACCTAAATCAGCTCATTTGATTGCTCAAACTATTATGCAAGAAAGCGAAAAATTTATCAATGAAATCTCTCATAAAGCAGCTAGAGAGCAAATGGCTTTCGCTGAGAATGAAGTGCAAAAATACAAAGAACGTTATCAAAAAGCACAAAATGATCTGATTGCTTTTCAAAATAAATACGGAGTTTTCGATCCTTTAAAGCAAGCTGAAACTAAAGCAAGTTTGGTTGCACAAATTGAGGCTAATCTAGCTCAAAAAGAAGCTAAACTTTTAACTTTACAAAGCTATATGAATGATGCAGCACCTGAAGTAGTAGCACTTAAAGCAGAAATTGAAGCAATCAAAAAACAACTTTTAAGGGAAAAATCTAAAATTTCAGCTAACAATTCTTCTCAAAAGCTTAATGATTTGGCTGCTAAATTTCAGGATTTAACTATAGAAGCTACTTTTGCGCAAAAAGCTTATGAAGCAGCTTTAAAAGCTTATGAAAGCGCTAGAATAGAAGCTTTAAGAAAAATAAAACAACTTGTCATCATCCAAAGTCCAGATATTCCAGAAAGCGCAAAATATCCTGAAAGAATTTATGATATTTTAACAGCATTTATTGTATTATCTTTGATTTTTGGGATTGTTAAATTTATTAAAATGATAATAGAGGAGCATAAGTATTAAAATGAAAAAAATATTAATTTTATTTTTTAGTTGTATTTTATGTTTTGGAGCCGTGGATGTTTCACAAATCATTTCAGCGGAAGATCAAGGTTCTACTACAACTAGTATAGATCAAAATTTAAGCTCAAATTATGATATAGCAAATAAAGAAAATAATCTTACAAAAATTCATCAAATTTTAGTATTTGGTGCTCATCTTTTTAATGGAAATTTTAAAAATTACAATCAAAGAGTTTATAACCCAGATTATAAGATCGCAGTCGGTGATCAAATCAGTCTTAAAATTTGGGGAGCTGTTGAGTTTTCACAAATTTTAGTGGTGGATTCTCAAGGAAATATTTTTATCCCTAAAGTAGGAGCTGTAAATTTACTAGGTGTGAAAAATAGTGCCCTTGTAAGTGTTATAAAAGCGCGCGTTAATAAAATCTATAAAAGCAATGTTTTTGTTTATGCAGATATGAATGCTTATCAAAATGTCAGTGTTTTTGTAACAGGAAGCGTTAATGCTCCAGGACTTTATCAAGGACTTAGTTCGGATTCAGTAATACAGTATCTTGATAAAGCAGGGGGTATAAATTTAGAATATGGAAGTTTTAGAGATATTCAAATTTTGCGTAATAACAGCGTGATAAAAAATATCGATTTATATGATTTTTTACTAAAGGGGCAAATGGATCTTTTTCCTTTTAGAGGTGGAGATGTTATTTTAGTAGGAAATGTTCAAAATTACGCTTTTGTTAACGGTGATGTGCAAAGACCTTTTCGTTTTGAACTTTCAAATGATATTAAAACTTTAGCTGACTTGGCTAGAGTATCAGGTGCTAAACCTATCGTAACTAATGCTATCGTAAAAAGTTATGGTGAAGATCATAAACTTGATGTCAGTGCTTATAATAAAATGCAATTTTCAAAAGTTTTACTTAGAACGGGAGATGAGGTAGAATTTCACCCTGAGTATGTTTCTGAAAATATAACTATAAGTGTAAATGGTGAGCATAATGGTTTAAAAACTTTAGTTGTGGGTAAAGGAACGACTTTAGAAGATATTTCTAAACTAATCAAGGCTAATCCGCAATCAAACATGCAAGCTTTGCAAGTATTTAGAAAAAGTGTAGCTAGAACTCAAAAAGAACTTATCAATGCTCAGCTTAAAGAGCTTGAAACTCTAGCTTTAACTAGCAGTTCTGTTACAGCTCAAGGTGCAGCTATAAGAGCTCAACAAGCAAAAACGATTTTAGAATTTATCCAAAGAGCTAAGCAAGTAGAGCCTAAGGGTCAAATTGTCATCGATAATCCAAAGTCTTATAATTCGGTTATTTTAGAAGATGGTGATACTATTAATGTACCAAGTAAGAATAATCTCATCATAGTTCAAGGCGAGGTTTCTTTACCTGGGGCTTTTGTGTATGATAAGGGAAAAGATTTAAGATATTATATCAATCTTGCAGGAGGTTATGGAGAAAGAGCGGATACTTCAAAAGTTTTGGTGATACGAAGCAATGGAAAAGCTGAAAAATATCATAGTGGTATATATATGAAACCAGGCGATTCTGTGTTGGTATTGCCAAAAGTAGATAGTGAGAATTTGCAAATTTTTTCAATGTTAACTCAAATTCTTTATCAGATTGCTATCGCAACCAATGTTGTGCTTAATCTTTAAGGTTTAAATATGAATACTCTTCAAATAGCTAAAGAAGTTTTTGAAAAAGAAGCGCAAGCTATTTTGGATTTGGCTAAAAATTTAGATGAAAATTTTAACCAAGCTGTAAATTTAATGCTAAATACCAAAGGGCGCTGTATAGTCAGTGGCATGGGTAAATCAGGTCATATAGGTGCTAAGATAGCAGCTACTTTAGCAAGCACAGGAACACCAAGCTTTTTCATCCATCCAGGAGAGGCTTTGCATGGAGATCTTGGAATGTTAACTTCCGAAGATGTTTTAATTGCTATTTCAAATTCAGGAGAAACTGAAGAAATTTTAAAAATTATTCCTGCTATAAAAAAACGCAAAATTCCACTTATAGTAATGTGTGGTAAAAAAAATTCCACCCTTGTAAAGCAAGGTGATATATTTTTAAATATAGCTGTCGAAAAGGAAGCTTGTCCTTTACAGCTTGCTCCTATGTCTTCGACAACAGCAACTTTGGTTATGGGGGATGCTTTAGCTGCTGCTTTGATGAAAGCAAGAAATTTTAAACCTGATGATTTTGCTCTTTTTCATCCAGGGGGGAGTTTGGGGCGTAAGCTTTTAACCAAGGTAAAAGATCTTATGGTTTCAAGTAACCTTCCTATAGTGCATTCTGATACCGAATTTAACGATCTTGTTGATGTGATGACTAGTGGAAAGCTAGGGCTTTGTGTGGTGCTTGAAAATGAAAAATTAGTGGGTATTATCACTGATGGGGATTTGCGTCGTGCTTTAAAAGCAAGTGATAAGCCAAGATTTGATTTTAAAGCTAAAGAAATCATGAGTACAAATCCTAAAGTAGTCGATGCTGATGCTATGGCAAGTGAAGCAGAGGAGATCATGTTAAAACATAAAATCAAAGAAATTATAGTAGGGAAAGAAGAAAAAGTTGTAGGGATTATCCAGCTTTATGCTATAGGGAGTGTGTAAGTGAAATATCGATTGTTTTTTTTGAGCCTGTGCTTTAATTGTTTATATTATTTATTTTGCTTATTTGCTGTTAAAAATTCTATAACATTAATATTTAATAAGACGAGTTATAGTTATTTAAATTTGAATGTTTTATATAGTTATATTTCTAAAAAGAAAAAAAAAGTTATTAAGATTGAAAGTAATGCTAACTTTTTGATAAAAATTTGGAAAATTGCAAAATCTCAAGTTATTTTTGTTGATCAGGCTGATTATATCATTTCTCGTATTTCCTTGTCGAGTGATACTAAGCTTGTGCAGTTATGGCATGCTGGTGGTGCATATAAGATGTTTGGTTTTGATGCTAAAAGAAATAATGTAGAAGAAAAGCAAGAATTGGATAGAATTAAAAGAATTCATGGACAATATTCTTATATTGTGATTTCTGATAAAAAATTAGAGACTATTATGGCTAATGCATATATGGTGAATCCAGATAAGATTTTATCATTTGGTTTGGCAAGAACAGATATTTTTTTTAAAGAAAAAGAAAATTTTCAAGAAATAAAAGATAATATTAAAAGAAAGATGCATTTAAATGATTGTGCCAAGATAGTATTATATTGTCCAACTTTTAGAATAAATGAAGGTTTAAGAGATGTCAATTTAGAATATCTTAATGATGTTAGAGAAGCATTTAAATCGATTTTTATTAATGGAGTTGTTTTATATAGAGATCATCCAAGTATTACAAGAAATAACAAAAGTTTAGAAAGAGGTGTTATTGATGTTTCAACATATGATAATATATATGAGTTATTTTTAATAACTGATATTTTAATTACTGATTATTCATCGATAATTTTTGATTATTCTTTTTTTAAAAAACCAATTATTCTCTATATTCCAGATATAGAGAGTTATGTTAATAATGATAGAAAATTGTATTATAGTCCATATGAACTTGTAGGGAAAGATATGGTTGCAAATAATATTACAGAGCTAATAACCTGCATAGCTAATGCAAATTATAATGTGGATTTATGGTCGAAATTTATGAAAGAATGTGATGGTAGAGTATGTGAAAAAATTTTTAATTATTTTTGTGAATAAAATATAATTAGGAATATTTGTGATGAAATTAAACTCAATAGCTATAGTTTTAGGTGCTGGATTTGGTAAAAGAATGGGAAATACAACTTTACCAAAACAATTTTTGTCATTATCAATGAAACCAATTTTGTTAATAACTATGGAAAGAATTTCAAGAGCTAATTTATTTGACAAGATAATTTTGGTTATAAACTCTGATTGGCATGAATATGTATTGCAAATTTTAAATAATTATAGTTTTAACATGAGTAATATTGATATTATTTTTGGTAGCAAAGAAAGGATTCATAGTATTGAAAATGCAATTTCTTTTTTAGATAAAAATTATATTTGCAATGATTCTACTATAGTTGTTTTTGATGCTGTAAGACCTTTTATAACCAAAAAGTTAATGTTTGATGCTTTGGAATCTGCTAAAAAATTTGGTGTTGCTGTTGCTGGAATTCCAATTAAAGATACTGTATATCAATCGAAAAATAATCAAGAGATTGATTGTATACCAAGAAGAGATTTTCTAATTAGTGGTCAAGCGCCAGATGCTTGCAAATTCAATATTTTAAAAAGGTCTATTCAAGAATTAAGTGAAGCGGAAAAGAGTATTGTTACTGGAACTGCGCAGATATGTTTTTTAAAGGGTTATAGCGTATATGTATTTGATGGAGATGAGCGCAATATAAAAATAACTACAAAAACAGATTATGCTGTTGCAAAAATTATTGAAAGAGAATGGCAAGAATGAAAAAGTTAGTTTTAGAAGATGTAAAAAAAATTTCTATTCAAATTGGTGAAATCCCAAAGTTGGATGATGTAAATAATGTTTTGATTAACATCAAAGCATGTGGAATATGTAGCAGTGATTATTCTAGAATTTATGAAAAAGGAGCTTATAAATATCCATTGATTTTAGGTCATGAATTTTCTGGGGTAGTTAAAGATATTTATAGAAATATTAAAAATATTAAAAAGGGTGATAGAGTTGCTGTTTTTCCGTTAAAACCTTGTTTTAAATGTGATAACTGTCATCAAAAATTATATGCCCAATGTTCTAGTTATGGTTATTATGGATCAAGGGAAGATGGTGGATTGCAAGAATTTTTGGCTGTACCAGAATGGAATATTATTTCGATTGACAATATTCCTTATGATATTGCGGCATTGATTGAACCTGCTTCTGTTGCATTGCATGCTATTAAAAAGGTTAATATTGAAAATCATGATAAAATTTTAATTTTAGGTTCAGGTATAATTGGTATCCTTACAGGATTATTGTTAAGAGAAATGGGTATAAATAATTTTTATTATGTGGTTAGAAATCATAATAAAAATGAAATCTTGAGATTGTTTAATTTTCAAAGTATTGATTATTCTTATAAAAATAATGATTTTAATATTGTTTTTGAATGTGTCGGATCAAACGAATCTTTAGAAAATTCGATTAAATTTTTAAAAACAAAATCAACATTGGTTTTAGTGGGAAATCCAGAAAGTGATATGCTAATAAAACGTGATGTATATTGGAAAATTTTAAGAATGGAACTTAATATTATTGGTATATGGAATTCATATTTCCCTTGTGAATGGCAAGAGGTGGTTAAAATAATGAAATTATTAAATTATAGTTGTTTGAGAGAGATGATACAAATAGTTCAAGATTTTAATGAGTTGTTATCAACAATAGATCAAAAGTATCAGAAAAAAAACTTAAAATTAAAGATAATGTGGGTAAATAATGAATAAAAAATTTTCTGCTTCAATGGCATGTAGTTCTTTTGTGGAATTACGAGAGAGTATACAGAATCTTAATAATAGCGTTGATTTCTTTCATATTGATATAATGGACGATCATTTTGTTCAAAATTTGGGTTTATCCTATGATCAAATTATTGAAATTAGAAAATTTGCTAAGCTGCCTTTTGATTTTCATTTGATGACTGATAATCCATATAAAACCATTGCCAAAAATGTTGTATTACCAGGAGATATGGTTTCTATACATATAGAATCTGTTTTCGATTTTGCCGATGTTGTTAAAGAAATTAAAAAAATAGATGCAAAAGTTTTATTGGCTATTAGTCCTTTTAGTCCAATCAAATGCATAGAGCTTGTGTTTGATTTAATTGATGGTATTAATTATTTAACGGTGATTCCAGGTTATGCTTCTCAAATGCAAGTTGGTATTGCAGAAAAACAAGCAGAAAGTATAGGTAATATAATTGGTACTTTAAATAAGGAAGATTTTATTTTCGAGGTTGATGGGAATATGAGTTTTGAAAATATTAAAATATTTTCAGGTTATGGAGCTAACCATTTTGTTTTGGGAACTTCTAGTATTTTTCCTAATTATTCATTGGATAAAAAGAAGTTAGATGAATTGGATAGTATAAGATAAAAAGGAATGGATATGTTGTTTTCTGTTATTATTCCAGCGTATAATTCTGCCGCTACAATAGGTTATACATTAGATTCTATTATTACTCAGACTTATAATAATTTTGAAATCATCATTGTTAATGATGGTTCTACGGATAATTTAACTTTGAGAATATGTGAAAAATTTAAGGAAATTTATTCTGAATATAAAGTTTTAATTATAAATAAAGAAAATGGTGGCTTGTGTAGTGCCAGAAACGAGGGCTTAAAATATGTCAATGGAGATATAGTTTTATTTCTAGATAGTGATGATTTATTACCTTTAGATACATTAAAAACTTATTATGATTATTTTCAAGATTATGATGTCGATATGATACAAGGTAAAATGTTAAATTTTTCTTCTACAAAGCGATGGAAAACAGATTCTTATGAAAAAATAATACAAAATACTCATATATTAAATTATAATGATTCTGAAGCAAGTGAAGTTTTAAGCAAATGTATTAATCCAGCAGGAAAGGCTTTTAAAATGAGTTTTATTAAAAAATATAAGATTCATTTTTTAGAAGGTTGTATGATGACAGAGGATCATTATTTTACAAGTTTAGTTTATAGCAAAAAACCTAAGGTTTTATTATTAAATAAATATACTTTTTTATACAGAAGAGATAATGTTAATCAGTCAACAAATACTTGGAAGGATTCTTATTTGGATGATATTTATAAGGTTCAATCTAGACTTTGTAGCATTATTGATATAAACAATCAAGATGATTATTATAAAAGATTTTTTAATTATGAATTTAAAAAGTTTATAATTGAACCCATAATTAAATTAAACGTTAAAAATATGTATAATTATTCTTCTAAGATTTTAGCTATTTTAAATACTATTCCGCAAAAATATAAAAATAAATATATTTTAAAATCATTAGCCAAAGCAAAGACTCAACAAGAAGTATATACTGCATTAAAAAAAATAAATTCAAAAAGAATTATAAAAAATATTGTTAATCAATTTAGGATATTGTATCGTGGTTTTAATAAATTTTTTATTTATTCTTTTGATTTAATATATAAAAAAATTCTAAAAGGACATAGAATTCATTTTATAGTTTTTTTATACAATTTCCTTTCTTTTATTGTGCCCATAAAAAAGAACAAAATAACTTTTGCAATAAGACCAAAAGATAAATTAAAATTTATAAAGGAAATTAAAGAAGAAGCGCTTGAAAGAAATATATTTGCTGTAAAAACATTGCTTGCTAAAAAAATAGGTTTATTTGAAGATTTTAGAATAGTTTATCATTTGGTAAGATCAAAAATAATTATTTTGGATGGGCATTATTGGTATTTAAGAGGTGTAAAACCAAGGAAATGCCAAGAAGTTGTTCAGGTTTGGCATGCGGCTGGATTAGGAAAAAAATTTGGCTTAGATATGTTCGAAAAAGATAGTAAAGAATATTTTGAACAGTTAAAACATCATAGTTCTTACACTTATGCTTTGGCATCAAGTGATATTGCTGCAAAAGCTTATATGAGTGCTTTCAATTTAAAAGAAGAACAGATTTTAAAATTTGGAAATATAATTTCTGATAGAATAATTAATAGTGCTATGGATCAAAAGCAAGCTTTAGAAATGTTGGGATTAAATAAAAATAAAAAACTTGTTGTATATGCACCGACTTTTCGTGAAAGTAATATGGGTGTTGCCGATGCTTTATTTATTCCAAAGATTCATTTTGATAAATTGGCAAGTCAATTTGGCGATGAATATATCTTTGCTTGTAGGGTGCATTCAAATTATAAAGATGTTAAACTCTCAGAAAATGTGATTAATTTAAGCAATGAAGATGAAGCATTAGTATTGAGCGCTACAAGCATTTTAATTACAGACTATTCATCTATTATGTTTAATTTTTTGTATTTTAAAAGACCAATTATTTTATATGCATATGATTATCCAATTTACATGGGACAAAGGAATATGTATTTAGAGTATAATGAGTATGCACCAGGTATTATAGCATATAATGAGAAACAATTGCATGATATTCTTAAAGATATTAATTGTATATATAATGAGAATAAAATGGAGAATTATTGGAATTTTTATATGCAATATTGCAATGGAAACACTGCTATTAAATTAATTGATTTTTTTGAAGATATTATTATAAAAAAATAAAGCAATGAAGAAAGGAAAAATTGATATGAAAGTTTTAATTTTAGCAGGCGGGCTTGGTACTAGGCTTTCAGAGGAAACTGATTCAAAACCAAAACCTATGGTTGAAATAGGTGGAAAGCCTATTCTTTGGCATATAATGAAAATTTATAGTTACTATGGTTTTAATGATTTTATTATATTAACAGGGTATAAAGGTCATGTTATAAAAGACTATTTTATGAATTATTATACACAATACAGCGATATAACAGTAGATATGTCAAATAATTCTATTCAAATTCATAACACCAGACATGAGCCTTGGAAGGTTACCATGCTTTATACTGGACAAGACTCTATGACAGGAGGTAGAATTTTACATGCAAAACCTTATGTGGGCAATGAAACTTTTATGCTTACTTATGGTGATGGGGTAAGCGATGTGAATATCAAAGAGTTGATAAATTTTCATAGAAGTCATAGTGGGTATATTACAATGACTTCTGTTTTGCCTGAAGGAAAATTTGGAGCCTTGGATATAGATAATGATACAAATTGTATAAAAAGTTTTACAGAAAAACCTAAAGGCGATGCTAGTTTGAATAATGCAGGTTGGATTAATGGAGGTTTTTTTGTGTGTGAACCTAAGATATTTGAGTACATAAAAGAAGGCGATGAAACTATTTTTGAACAAGCTCCGTTGAGAAATTTAGCTCAAAATGGTAAGCTTTATAGCTATAAACATCATGGCTTTTGGAAATGTATGGATACTTTAAAAGATAAGAGCGATTTAACTCAAATGTGGATAAATAATAAAGCTCCTTGGGCTTTGTGGCTTAATTAAAATAATAAATAAGGAAAAAATGTGTTATTTGATATTTATAAAAACAAAAAAGTTTTTATAACTGGACATACTGGTTTTAAAGGTTCTTGGTTATCCTTATGGTTAAGTCGCATAGGAGCAAAAATATATGGTTATTCGCTTAAACCAAATACTATTCTTAATCATTTTGATATTTTATCTTTAAACAATCTTTTTGCAAAAAGTTATTTTGCTGATATTAATGATTATAATACACTTGAAAAATCTTTAATAGAAAGCAATCCAGATATCATTTTTCATCTTGCAGCACAACCACTGGTTAGATATAGCTATAATAATCCATTAGAAACTTTTCAAACTAATGCAATAGGAACACTTAATATTTTAAGTTGTGCTAGAAAACTTAAAAATTTAAAAGCTATAGTAGTAATCACTACAGATAAAGTTTATGAAAATAAAGAATGGCTATGGGGATATAGAGAAAATGAGCCGCTTGGTGGATATGATCCTTATAGTGCAAGTAAGGCTTGCGCCGAAATTATTACAAACTCGATGAGACGAAGTTTTTTTAATGTGGAGCAATTTGAACAAACTCATCAAGTTTTAATTTCATCAGTTAGAGCAGGGAATGTTATAGGCGGAGGAGATTGGAGTGAAGATAGACTTATTCCTGATATCATTAAAGGGATAGAAAAAATGGCTATTATACGCAATCCAAATGCTATAAGACCTTGGCAACATGTATTAGAACCTTTATGTGGATATTTAATATTAGGAGAAAAACTTTTAGAAGGTAAAAAAGAATTTGCTACTAGTTTTAATTTTGGGCCTAATAATGAAGATGATTTAAGCGTTAAAGAGGTTTTAAATCTTGCTGTATTATTTTGGAATAAGATTTCTTATCAAATCCAAGTAGATCTAAATGCTCCCCATGAGGCAAATTTGCTTATGCTTGACATATCAAAAGCTAGAAAAATGCTAGATTGGAAGCCTATATTAAATTCATCACAGGCTGTAGAATGGACTATAAAATGGTATAAAGAATTTTATGAAAGAAAAAATATTTTAACTTATAAACAATTAGAAGATTATATGGAGAAATTATGAGTAGATTTAATTTTATTAAAACACATATAGATGGTGTCTTTATAGTGGAAGCAAAACCAATTTATGATGAAAGAGGTTATTTTGAAAGATATTTTTGCGTTGAAGAATTTAAAAAAATAGGTTTAAACAAGCCCATAGTTCAAATTAATCACTCAAAAACTATAGGTAAAGGATCTATTAGAGGGTTGCATTATCAAACTCCACCATTTTGTGAAACAAAGATTGTAAGATGCCTTAAAGGTGCTATTTTTGATGTGGCAGTTGATTTAAGAGAAAACTCTCCCACTTTTTTACAGTATGTAGGGGTTGAATTAAATGAAGAAAATGCAAAATATCTTTATATACCACAAGGGTTTGCCCATGGTTTTCAGACATTGAGTGATGAGGTTGAGATTTTATATCTTGTAACTAAAGAGTTTAATTCGAGTGCTGATAACGGTATAAATCCGTTTGATGAAAAGATTAATATTAAATGGCACATGCCAATCGGTTGCATTTCAATTAAAGATCAAAATTTGTCAAAAATAGATTTACTTTTTAAAGGAATTAAATTATGAAGATTTTACTCACAGGAGCAACAGGTTTTATAGGAACTAATTTTATTTTGAGATTACATAAAAAGTATGATATTGTAGCTTTAGTGAGAAATGATAGTAATATTGAGAAAATAAAGAATTATTGTCAATATTATGTATATAGCAATATTAAAGATTTGCTTGTTTTTTCAAAACAAGAGAAAATAGATGGTATAGTGCATTTAGCTACAAATTGGATATCTCAGCATTCTTTTAATGATATAGATAATTTAGTGGATTCTAATATATTATTTGGAACATATATGTTAGAATTATCTAAACAAATAGATATGAAGTTTTTTATTAATGCTAGCACATTTGGTAGTTATTGTAATTCACTAAAATATAGACCTTCGTCTTTATATGCTGCAATGAAAAAATCTTTCGAAGATATAATGTATTATTATTCATTAACAAGCAAATGTGTTTATACTAATATTTTAATTTTTAATGTTTATGGGCCCAATGATAAAAAACCGAGATTATTTACTCTTTTACTTGATGCTTTAAAAAATAATAAATCATTAGATATGAGTGATGGAAGGCAGATTGTGGATTATATTCATGTTTATGATGTTGTATCAGGTTTTGATTTAATTATTAAAAATTTAAGTAAGAATCCTTTATTTTATAGAGATAAAATATTTTCTCTTAAAGGAAATGAAAGGCAAAGTTTAAAGGATTTAATTAGTATGTTTGAAACTATAGTAAATAAAAAAATTAATATTAATTGGGGTGCGAGATTAAATAGAGAGTTGGAAATTATATATCCTTGGGAAGGCGGGGATGTATTGCCTGGATGGAATCCATGTATAACTTTAAAAGATGGTTTAAGAGAAGTTTTTAGCCAGGGTGAGTAAAATGGATGTTCTGATAATAGGTTGTGGTATTACCGGCGCTGTTATAGCTAGAAGTTTAGCTGATATAGGCAAAAAAGTTGTTATATGGGAAAGACGTCAACATATTGGTGGAAATATGTATGATTATATAGATAATTATGGAATATTAGTACATAAATATGGACCTCATGTTTTTCATACTAGTAAAAAGTATTTATTTGATTTTATTTCTCAATATGCACAATGGAATAAATATAAAATTCAATGTGGAGTTTTGATTGATAAAGATATTTTTGAAGTTCCATTTAATTTTAGTGCAATTGATAAATTGTATAATTCTAAAGAAGCTTGTAATTTAAAAAAAGCATTATTAAATGAATTTTATGGAAAAGAGTCGATATCTGTGCTAGATGCTTTAAATTCAAATACTTCAATAATCAGCAGTTATGCGAAGTTTTTGTTTGAAAAGGATTATAGACCATATACTTCAAAGCAATGGGGTTGTGAGCCAAAAGATATAGATTTAAGTATTTTACAACGTGTACCATTGAGATTATCATATAATATCGGTTATTTTGATGATGAGTTTCAAGTAGTTCCAAAAATTAGTTATTTTGATTTTTTTAAAAATATTTTAAATCATACAAACATAGAGATAGTTTTAAATAAGGAAGCTTTAGATGAAATTAAAATTAAAAATAATACTATCTATCTAAATAGAGTAAAAACTACTATTCCGATTGTATATACTGGTGCTTTAGATGAACTGTTTAATTATTGTTTTGGAAAATTACCCTATAGAACATTAAAATTTGAATGGAAATATGAGAATATTGATAGCAAACAAATATTTCCAGTTGTTGCATATCCATTTGATAATTTTACCAGAATTACTGAATATAAAAAAATAACTTCACAAAAAATATCCGGAACTACTTATGCTTTAGAGTATGCTTTAGAGTATAAAAAAGAAGAAGGTTTTGAACCTTATTATCCATTATTAACTAATGATAGTAAAGCAAAATATGAATTATATAAAATAAAGTCTTATGCAGTTAAAAATTTGTTCCCTGTTGGACGATTAGCTGATTTTAAATATTATAATATGGATCAAGCTTTAGAAAGAGCTATTGATACTGCTTCGGAACTAATGAAGAGATTTTAATTTTTTGAAAGGATAAAATTATATGAGTAAGCAATTTAAGCTGTTTGATGTATCATCTGTTTGTTTTAATTCATATTTAACAGATAGGAGAAATCCACCTAGACCATTGCATTTAAGACAGTGTGATTTTAATGATAATTATGATTTTGGAATTATTTTTGTTGATATTTTTTTTGATTCAATTGATAGCATTGTTCATTGTATAGGTGCACCATTGTATAATACGACTGATATTTTAGAATTTAACAATATTTTATTAAAAAGAAGCGTAAATGTTCATCAAAATTGCATTTTGAGGCATATTGCTTATGATTATCCAAAAATTAGTATTAGATATATGGATAGAACAAATCATTATTTATTAAATTATAAAATGATGTTAAAACCCAAGATTTTGCAGTTTAATAATTACGGTAATTTAAATTTTAATATTATAAACCAAAATGAGAGTGAAATTTTGAGAAATAAGCGTGTTGTTTTGCTTAAAAATAAAGATAATCAGATGCATTGGATTAAAGATTTTTGTGATTATTATAAAAAAATTCATAAAGCTGATGCTATTTTAATTTATGATAGTAGTGAACTATATGCTTCCAAATCTTTATTAAACTATTTAAAAGATAAGGTTGACATTTCTATTATTATCGTAAGATGGCCAGTTCCATTTGGTCCAACTGCCATTGATGGTTCTGCTTGGGATAGTGATTATTCATTATATTTAATGTATGAACATGCAAGATATAGATTTTTAACATATTCAAAATCTGTTTTACATGTTGACATTGATGAGCTCGTTGTAAGTAATAAAAATTTATCAATATTTGAATATACGGAAAAATTAAATAAAACTGTCTTTTTTGATGGTAGATGGGTTGTTAATAATTTAAAGTCAGATAAATATTCATATAAAGATATGCACTATTTATATAAGTTAGGTTCCAAAGATCGTGCCGTGATAAAATGGTGTACAATCCCAAGACAAATAGAAAATATTCAGTGGAGAGTGCACGATATTTATAATTTTGTTGATAATAAAATTATAAATTTAGAGTTAGATGATAATTTTGAAACAAGACATTTTATTGCTATAACTAGTGGCTGGAGAAGTCAGATGAGATTAAAAGCCACGACAGAGGATTTGACAAAATTTGAAGATTGTATAATTTTAAGAAAGGTTTTTAATGTAATGCAATGGAATTAAAATTTAAAAATATTTATTTTTCAAATAATATTAAAAGAATTAACACCGTAAACGCTGATTTTATTGATATTGTTTGTTGTGCTGATCATAATTATTTACCGATGACTTTTGTATTCTTGCAATCACTGATAAAAAATAAATATATTAAAAGTAAATATAGAGTTTATATTCTACTAGATGGTAAACTTGATCATACAAAAGTAAAGTTTAACGAAGAGTTTAAAATGATTGATAATAATACATATATATGTAATTATCATGTAATATTCAACTCTTTGTAAATTAAATTGCCTACTGTAAATTCCATACGTTTTCCTTTAGGCTCTCTTATTAGATTTCTTACATTTGTTTTTACAAATAAAACGAAAATAATTTGATTAGATGTGGATACTATAGTTGAAGTTGATTTATGCGAATTGTTTTTTAGGACAAATATGGTAAATTATATGATTGCTGGATGTAAGCATGTTAGATTATCGTTGTTAGAATATAAAGAAATGAATGAGGATTTTAAGAAATTGTATGATTACGTCCAATCTATTAAACTAAATCCAAAATTTATATTAATGCTGGAATTTTATTATTTAATTTGGATAATATTAGAAATAGTGAATTAAATTTTTAAAGATATATAGTTATATTTGTAAAAATGCTAATAATTTTAAGTATTATGATCAAGATTTTATTAATATAATATTTAATCAAAATATAAATTATCTTGATTATTCTTATAATGTATCAGAAGACGATATAATTTTATTAAAAAGATTAAAAGGTAATTTTCAGCATAAGATTATTTATTACTATGGAGAAAAAATGTATGGAATATGTCCAAAACCTCATAATTTTAGGTGGTGGTTTTATGCTTCAAGAAGTATAAATTTTAATTTTTTAATCATTCATTTACAATTTATATATTTTAAATTATTAGAATAAATACTATTAAATTTTAAAAAGGTAAATCATGACAACCCATATCTACGATTTTTTAGAAAAAAGTTTAATCAAATTTAGCGAAAAAACTGCTTTTGTAGAACCTTTTGCTAAAGAAAGAAAAGAAATCACTTATAAAAACTTTGATCTTTTTTCTAAAAAACTAGCCAGTGAAATTTTAAAAACTTTAGGAAATGATGAACCTATTCAAGCTCCTGTTTTAATCATCTTACCTAAAGGGATTGATTGTTTGATTTCATTTTTTGGAGTGGCATTAAGTGGAA
>NZ_RYYM01000089.1:0-493 GCF_004379075.1 Campylobacter sp. US25a | reverse complement strand
ACCTTAGCTAAGACTTTAAAACCTGATGAATTTGGTATGCTTCCTTTTATAGATGAGATTATGGGAGTAGATTGGGTAATTGATTATAATAAATATAGAATTGCTAGTGATCAATTTGGAAATATGTATAGAGCCTTAAGAAGTGATATAGTTGAGGGTAAAATAAAAGATCCAAGGGATATAGATTCTACTTATGAAAGCAGAAGGGAATTTGATCGTCATAGGGGAGGGTATAAAAATGGCATGCTGCAAGGCTATGGAACAGATACACCTAATGATTGGAGTGAAGAAGAAGCACAACTTTTTAATGATACTTTAATACTACATGCCAAACTAGCAGCCCTAACTCCTCCTCAAGGCTATCCTAATGCACCTTATTATTTTACCCCTGAAAATCTAGAATGGTATTATAAAAAACACAAATTAGATGCTAAACTTGATCCAAGAATTCCTGCTATTTATAGATATAATTTTCCGCAAGAACTTCGAGCTA
>NZ_RYYM01000088.1:0-497 GCF_004379075.1 Campylobacter sp. US25a | reverse complement strand
TTTCTTTTGTGTTGAGTGTTCGCAAAATTTCCATAAGATAACCAAACATAACAATCATAAATATAAGGCTTATTATACCGAATAATACTATATCCCAAATCCCTTTATCAAAAGCTTGATATAGCTTTTAGTTTTTTCCATTATTATTTATCCTTTCTAATAAAATCTAAAAGTCTTTGATATTCATTGAAAAATTTTATATAAAGATATTACAAGATAATTCATCATATTAAAATAAAAAATAATTATTTCTTATAATTATTTTGTAAAATATTATATAATAATATTATTATTTAAAATTAATTTTATTATATGTTAATAAATATTAGTATATTATAGTTACTATAAATATATATAAAATTATAGAAAAAGGAACTTTTATGCAAAATTTAATTAAACTGAGTTTATTAAGTGTAGTTACTGCTTGTGTTTTTTCTGCTTGCTCTTTAGAGCCAAAAAAGTATGTAATACTATGAAGATCCAAAAAATCCTACAGA
>NZ_RYYM01000087.1:0-527 GCF_004379075.1 Campylobacter sp. US25a | reverse complement strand
TCATCTATAAAAGGAAGCATACCAAATTCATCAGGTTTTAAAGTCTTAGCTAAGGTTTTAATCTCTTGTTCTCTTAAAGGATTTTTATGCACTCCTACTAAACCACTTCCTACAGCAATATCTGCATAACCATAAATAGCACCTAATAAATTAGGTTTATCTAATATACTACTTCCTCCACTTAATTGTATATAAAGTATAGTAGCTTGGATAAATCTTGCATTAAAACCATTTTGAGACATATCATTAGCTAGGTATTTATAATCACCTAATATTCCTGCTGCCATACCCCATTCATTATGAAATAAACTTGATCTTAGATTATGTTTATTATCATCTACTATTCTATATAATTTTTCATATTTAGGATCTACATTTCCTTTTTCATCTACAGCTCCTATAGCTTCATAAGGTATATCTATAACAACACTTCTTATACCACTTCTTATAACTAAATATTTATATCTTTCTTTTTTAGTTTTTAAAGATTTATAATAAGCTTTTTCTGCTTTAGTCCAAGGAGCTAT
>NZ_RYYM01000086.1:0-532 GCF_004379075.1 Campylobacter sp. US25a | reverse complement strand
GCTCTTATCTTAGCTCTTAAATCCTCTGGAAAATTATATCTATATATGGCAGGAATTCTTGGATCAAGGAGTTTGTCTAAATATCCTCTTTTATAAATCCATTCCAATCTTTCAGGTGTAAAATAATAAGGGGCATTAGGATAGCCTTGAGGTGGGGTTAGGGCTGCGAGTTTAGCGCTTAATACTAGGGTATCTTTAAACAAAGTGGCTTGTTGTTCACTCCAATCATTTGGAGTATCTACATCAAAGTTAGTTTTCATCCCATTTCTATATCCATCCATAGTATCATCAAATTTATTTCTACTTTCAGGAGTAGAATCTATATCTCTTGGATCTTTTAATTTACCTTTTTCAATATCATTATATAAAGCCCAAATGATCCTGCCTTCTTCATCATAGGCAAAATCATATTTATTTAAATCAATCACCCAATCTACTCCCATAATCTCATCTATAAAAGGAAGCATACCAAATTCATCAGGCTGTATAGTTTTAGCTAAATCTTTTACTAATTTAGCCCTTAAAGGATTTT
>NZ_RYYM01000085.1:0-545 GCF_004379075.1 Campylobacter sp. US25a | reverse complement strand
TTTTAACAAGTAGGAGAGTAAACTAATTAAACTAAGGTATGATCTTTTATAAGATTACCAAAGATAATTAAACTGAGCAAATCCTGTATGGGTATTGCCATCTTTATCAAACATTCCATTATAGTTTAAACTAAAATAGAAAGCTTCATTAACAGGAATGATAAAAGAAGTGCTTACAAATTTTTGTACTCTTGGTAAATCAAACTCATCACTTACTTTTATATTTCCAAATCTAGCCTCAGCTTCTACTTTAGGATTGATATTAAACTTAGCTCCAAGTTCTACTGAAGTTTTTAAATTAGGCAACCAATCTCTAAACCAAGTAAGACTTGTTTTAGTAGAGAAAAGATTTAAATAGTTTGCATAGGTTCTTTCTCCACCTTGAACTGTTGCTTGTCCTATAGTATCTTTCATAGAAAAAGCTTCAGTATAACCTCCTTCATAAGCAAGACCTATTTCAGGGGAGAATATATCTTTATTAGAAATAAAATTCATACCTAAGGCTGTATTGACTCCATAAGCATAAGAATTAGGTTCAGCTTTAG
>NZ_RYYM01000084.1:0-559 GCF_004379075.1 Campylobacter sp. US25a | reverse complement strand
ATTTTACAAGATTTTGCTAATGGAATTTACAATACAAGTAAAGATAAAACAGGAAGATATATAGAAGATAAAAATAAGGCTAGAAGATTACTAGAAAAACTCAATATCATAGGACAAAACAATCTTAAGGCTATGTATATGGGGATAAATGGAAATAAAGAAAGCTTGAAAGCTATAGGCAAAAGAGAAAATAACACTAGCAAGGCAAGTGCAAATGCTGATATCACATCAGAAACAAAAACTCCGCCTAATTTCATAGGCAGATTAGCTACTACCATAATCATAGAAGATGGTTTATACATGGGTTAAATTAAGAAAGGATAGATAATGAGCGAAACTTATGAGATTTATACACCCAATGGGTTAATAATGGATGTATATAAAGACACTAATAAAATCATTTTTTCAGGAAGTGCTAAGCCAACAGGCGATTATACCGAAGAATATTCCAAAGCCCTTTTTGAAGCCGATCGCATATTAAGAAACTCCCCCTACAAAGACTATAAACCCCAATACCTAGATCCTAACTTTTATACAGGACAAAAATCCACTCTAGTTG
>NZ_RYYM01000083.1:0-571 GCF_004379075.1 Campylobacter sp. US25a | reverse complement strand
CTAAATTTCACACCAAAAAGAAGTTCCAATTCTTTACTTGTGTTAAATTTACCTTCTAATAGTTTTTTTACAAGATCATTTCTTGTATTATCATCTTTATAAGTTTCTTTGTTTTTACTTTCTGCTTGTATAGGTTTGAAAGTTTCTTTGTCTTCTTTTTGATTGTTTTTATTAGTTAAGAACCTATCTATATCTTCTTGAGTAAGTGGCTTACCAAGTTCATTAAAAAATTGTTTTTCCCTTTGCGCCCTTTCAGCACCCCATATTTTCTCAAATTCATTCATACTTGTAAGAGTTTTTAAAAGATCAACTTTTCGTCTATGAAGTGCGGATAAATCTACGCCTTCTGTAAGATAGTCTGTGCCAAATTTATTAAGTATTTTTATTTCATCCTTGCTTAGTTTATCTTCCATATATCTTTTATATAAAGAGTTTTCTACTTCTTTTACATCAGGAGATCCATTATATCCTTGTTCCTCTTTGGTTTTTTCAGAGAAATTAAATTTTTTTATCACGGAATTAAAATAATCATCATCGTTTTTAAGCACAGATTTTTTATTGTTCGTGTTAT
>NZ_RYYM01000082.1:0-576 GCF_004379075.1 Campylobacter sp. US25a | reverse complement strand
TCAAGCTCCTGTTTTAATCATCTTACCTAAAGGGATTGATTGTTTGATTTCATTTTTTGGAGTGGCATTAAGTGGAAATTTTTATACCCTTTTAGATGAAAAAAGTCCTAAAGAAAGAGTAGAAAAAGTTATAGAGGTTTTAAAACCTAAGCTTTTTATTACTTCAAAGGATTTAAATTTTAACTTAAATTTACCTACGCTTTATACACAAGACTTTGAAAGTTTTGATATAGATGAGAATTTAATAAAAAATGCAAAAGAAAAACACATAGATACTAATTTACTCTATGTTTTCTTTACTAGCGGGAGCACAGGCATTCCTAAAGGAGTAAGCATAGCTCATAAGAGTGTGATTGATTATACTTTTTGGGTGTGTGAGACTTTTAAATTTGATGAGAATGAAATTTTAGCCAATCAAGCGCCATTTTATTTTGACAATAGCATTTTAGATATTTTTTCAAGTGTAAAATCAGGAGCGACTTTACATCTTTTACCTAATCATCTTTTTGCCTTTCCAAATAAAATTTTAGAATGCCTTGAAAAAGAAAAAGTAAGCACTATATTTTGGGTACCTTC
>NZ_RYYM01000081.1:0-586 GCF_004379075.1 Campylobacter sp. US25a | reverse complement strand
TGAAGAAAATCCTGAACCTTTTGTACTCATCCAATCAGCAATACTACCAGCTGCTCCACCAGTACCAGAAACGATAAACTTACCACCATTGATAGAATTAAATCCCATAGCATCTGCTATTTGACCATTGATTTGACCTTTTGATTCTCTTAAAGAAACAGAAGATTGAGAAATATGCTGAGACTTATCAAACCCAGCTGCAGTCAGATTAGTTCCTCCCACATCGATATCTCTACCATCATTTTTAACCAAAGATAAGCGACCATAGTTTTCCATTTGACCAGCTTTAATACCTGAATTTACACCTATGCTACCATCAATTTTAATCCCTCTACCATCAGCAGAAGTAAGAACTAACTTACCATTCTCATCTTTAGAAGCTTGAACACCTGTAGTATCTTTTACCGCATTGATAGCTGAAACTAAAGCACCGTTTTCATCACCATCTTTGTAATCTACTTGTCCAATTACAACACCATTGATAGCAAAACTAGCATCGGTTGAACCCGCTAAGATAGAATGCATACCTACAGTTTGAACATTAAAACTAGCTCTAACGCCAGTTTTATCTGCATTTCTATTAATC
>NZ_RYYM01000080.1:0-592 GCF_004379075.1 Campylobacter sp. US25a | reverse complement strand
CAAATTGCTTGGTTTGTGTGTAGCTTGATTCTTGCTTTGGTGACTTATATTATTCTAACTTTTCACTACATTTACATTAGTTATGGTAAATATGATAAGAATTTATTTTTATTAATATTTGATAGAAATGCAATAGAGTTATTTGTTATTGTATATTCTTGCATAATGTTTAATTTATTATATATTTATAATGCCATTCCTTTGGTTTTATCTGCGGTATTTATATTTTTAGCATTTTATTTTTCTAGTTTAAGCTTGTTTATTGTTGGTTGTTGTGGTATAGGAGTATTTTTCTTAATATCCATTTTTAAAAGAAAGTTTATGTTTAGTGTTTTACTATTCGCCTTGGGTTATACTTGCACATTGTTCTTTTTTTATGGACTGGCAACATATTAGAAAGGATTTTATAAATGAAATATTATACAACGATTTATATTGATGAGTTTTTAGAATATGAAATATTAGTTAGTCTTTATAATGGAAACGGCTTAGATTTCACCCACGCTTTCTTAGGACTTACCAAAGACAAAAGTCCTGATGAGCTTGATAAAGCAGATGAAACATTAAGACAAGAATATCTTAAAAACAAAGA
>NZ_RYYM01000007.1:0-86708 GCF_004379075.1 Campylobacter sp. US25a | reverse complement strand
GTCTTTTATACCTAGTGAAAAACTAGGTATAAATTTTTCTTTCGATTTAAATTTTTCATCAAAATTTCTAAAAAGTTTCCAAATATTTTTATACTTCCATTGTTTTAAATTTTAATATGGAGTAAAAATAAATGGAAAGAATATTGTTTTTAAAAGGTTCAGCTTTAGATTCTATGCTGGCTTTTTTTAAGTTCAAATTTAAGTGCTGCTATGCTCAAGGATAAAGATTTTCTAGGTTTTAAAGTTGTTGATGCAAGCACACAAGATAAAGTTATAGCACCACAAGGTTATGAAGCAAGGGTTTTAATTTCTTGAGGTGATCCACTTTTAGTAAAGCAAAACCTTATGATGAAAATAAAATCATCGATATAAATGTAGTTAAAATGCTCATTTGGTTTTTTAGAGATAACGATGATGGTATGAGTTTTTTCCACTTTCAAAAAATAGAGCAATTTTAGCCGTTAATAATGAATATATAAATCCTGAAATTATATTTAATCATCCATAGCAAAAATTTAAGCAAAGAAGATGTTTTATATGATCAATCCAGTGTGGGTGTGAGTATCTTAGAAATCGAAAAAAAGATGATGATTGGACTGTTTTTAGACTCTAAGTATAACTGCAGAATCGATGTAAACACTAAAATGCAAGTAAATGAGCAGCTAAAAAAGAAGTTTTAAAAAATGAAAAATTTATTCATGGAACTTTTGCAAATTATGCAAATGGACAAATACCTTAGGGAACTTATATCACCTGTGAAGAAAATTTTGACGATTTTTTGAAGTTTAGATGAAAATTTAGAATTTTGATGAAATATTTGATTTAGCTAAAAATATCGACGAAATCAATCTTTTTAATATAAAAATATGCTTTAAAAGAACTTCTTTAGGATGTTTAAACATGTAAATATAGGAATTATCGTAAAAAAGACGGGTTTATATGGGTGAATGACGAGTTATTTTTAAATTTATTAGTAAACACAAATACAAAAAAGGTGCTAATATAGCAAAATTATTAGATGAAAGCATTTTATATATAGGACAGTTTAATGGTAAAGTGGGAGATTTTAAAAGATAGGGAAAATGGATAGCAAGCCATAAACAAAAGTGATTCTAAAGAAGTATTTGCAACACTAACAAATAATAAAAATTACCAAGAACCTAATGTAGCAAATCCAAAAACAGGGGAAATCAGACGCTTTTTAACAGGGTTTATTGCTTGTGAATTAACAGGGATTGCTTTTAGTGAGGATTATGCTACAATGTTTGTAGGCATACAACACCCAAGAGAAGGTTTGAAAGGTAGTACTTTTCCTTATGGAAAAACAACCAAGATCTGGTGTGATGATGATAAGAAAACTTGATGGTGGAGTGATAGGAAGCTAATAAATTCCAAGCTTAAGGCTTGGAATTTAATTATTGCATTAGCAATTACCAGTTTTTAAATATTTTATAATAGCTTCGCTAGCACGATAGGCTAAAGCATTTAAGGTTAAGGTAGGGTTGTAGCCTGGATTATGTGGAAAATTTCCTGCACCTACGACAAAAAGATTATTAACATCCCAATGTTGTAAATAAGGATTAACTACACTTATGTTTTTATCTGTACCCATTATAGTTCCGCCAGCAATATGGGTAGAAGTATACCAACCATTTGAAACTACTCCATAATCTCCTAATTTTGGCGAAGTGTAAATATTTTGCGCTCCCATTTCTTGCATGATGCTTTTTAGTTTTGGAAGCATAAAATTATAAAGATTTTTATCTTGCTTGGTAAAATTATAGGTTACGCGGATAAGTGGTAGTCCATAAGCATCTTTATAAGTTGGATCAAGGGATAAATAATTACCTATATAAGGAATAGATGCACCCTGAGCTCCAATATAAGTAAATCGAGTATAATTATAAATAGAAGCTTTTTTAAATTCGGCTCCCCATGAAGGTGTGCCCGGTTTAATTGGATTTGATGCTATAGGTCTTGCTCCATTTTGGGAAATTCTAAAGCTTGCTCCATGAATAAAATCAAGTTTAGAATGATCGAAATTATCCCCGTTAAAATCATCTATCCAATTGCAAAGTGCCCCAGATCCAAGATAAGAATTAAATGGATCTTTGAAAAAACCATTAACACTAGGTGTGATTTGATAACTATAATTTTTTCCTAAAGTTCCTTTGCCTGTTTTTGGATTATAAATTTCGCCTATATTAGAAACCATTAAAAGTTTAGCATTGTTGAAAACATAAGAGCCTAGCATAACCACTTCTGCAGGCTGGATAAATTCTTCTAAAGTTAAAGTATTGATAAATTTTACCCCTGTAGCTTTACCATCTTTATGCAAAATTTCTAAAACATTAGCATGCGTTTTAATATCTAAGTTTTTAGTTGCTAAAGCTGAAGGTATAGTTGTTACTATAGGAGAAGCTTTTGCACCATATTCACAGCCAAAATGCTCACAAAAAGCACAATATTGACATGCTCCCAAGCTTTGTTTATCAGGATTTGTATAAGTTTGAGATGAGTTTGAAGCAGGAACCATGCAAGGATGATATCCAAGTTTTTTCGTTGCTTCATCAAATTTTTTTAACATAGTTGTTTTTTCTAAAGGAGGATTTGGATAAGAATTTTTTCTTTTTCCTGAGAAAGGACTTTTATCTTCTCCAGAAACTCCCATCATTTTTTCAGCTTTGTCGTAGTAAGGTTCCATTTCATCATAGTTTACACCCCAATCTTGAATAGTGTATTCTTTAGAAACTTTATTTTTGCCATATTTTTCTTCTGTTAAAGATTTTATTTGAAAGTCATAAGGTAGAAAACGATAACTCATACCATTCCAATGAACTCCTGCTCCACCAACATTATTACCGACATCAAAAGCATAATTTTTTCTCATTGGTAAAGCAATTTCATTATCATTATTCCTAACACATATACTTTCTTTACTTAAATCTTGTTTCATTGCAGCATTATTTACATATTTATACTCATCATGCGCACCCAAAAAATCCGAAGTATCTTGATGTCCACCCCTTTCTAAGGCGACAACTTTAATCCCTGCTTTAGCGCATTCATTTGCAACAATAGAAGAACTCCAACCTAAACCTATAACAACAACATCTGTTTTTTTAAGTATTTTTGCCATTTGTATTCCTTTAATGTGACATATCAGCCAAAGAAATAGGCTCTATCACTTCAAATTTATCTCCATCTAAAACTTGAGCTGCGTAAGTCATTTGAGCGCCTGGGAATTTTTTCATGCGCCAAGCTTGCATATTTGCATTGCCGCCATAAATTGGATCAGCATAAACTCCTGTTATAGTTATGCTTCTTAACTCTGTAAAAAAATCGCTTGCTTTTATCTTATCTCCAAAAGAAACCTTTGTTTTATCTTGTTCAAAAGCTCTTAAGACTTCATCTTTTTGTTTTGCGCTAAGCTCTACAAAGCCTTTTTTATAACGAAGTTTTGCTTCTTCATCTAAAGCATTTACACCCATTTTAAAAAGTTCAGCTCTAGTTAAAGGATATTGATAACCTTGATTTTTCTTTCCTTGTATAAAAGGTCCAAAGCGATAATCTTTTGCTCCACTTCCGTAATTTCCTGCAAGTTCATTATCTATAAAAATAGCTACACCTAATTTTTTAGCACCTGGTCCTAAATCATCTTCGGGAAAAATTCTTTCTACTGCTTCACTCAGAATATCAAGTTGTGCAGAATTATTAAAAAAAATTCTAGCACGATAATTTTGAGTAGAATTCAAATTGTTTTGATTGTGCGTATGAGCAAAAACCATACTTGGTGCGCTAGCACCTACTAAAGCAAACAAAGATGAGGCTTTAAGAAAATTTCTGCGACTTTGTTTTTTGTCCATGTTTATTCCTTCCTTATTTTTTTAAATGTGTAATTATGTAACAAAATTAAGTATAATTTAAATTATATTTAATAATATTTATAAAACGTTATGAAAAAATATTTTATATTTTTAAGGAGTATTGATATAAAGATTTAGGCTAGGAATTCTAGCCTATAATAAGAAAAAATCAATGCAAGCTTTCTATATAAGCCATAGCACTTAATGCAGCTACAGCTCCATCACCTGCAGCACAAATCACTTGCTTAGGTGCATCTTTTCTAAGATCTCCTGCGGCAAAAAGTCCAGCAACACTAGTTTGCATTTTAAGATCAACACTTACTTGCCCACCTTCTTCCATATTGCATAAAAACTTACCATCGTCTTGTTTTAAAATTTCATTTCTTACATTAAGACCAACAAAAGTAAAAATTCCTGGAACATTTAAATCTCTAATACTACCATCTTTTAATTTTACTTTTACACCAGTAACACCCATTTTATCACCATATACTTCATCTACACTTGCACTAGTAATGAGTTCTATTTTTTCATTTTTCTTAACTTTTTCTACTGTAGATGGAGCTGCTCTAAATTCATCTCTGCGGTGGATAAGATAAACCTTAGAACAAATATTTGCTAGATACAAAGCTTCTTCTAAAGCCGTATCTCCACCACCTAAAACTGCAACTTCTTTATTTTTATAAAAAAATCCATCACAAGTTGCACAAGTGCTTACACCTTTTCCAAAAAATTCATCTTCGCCTTTAAAACCTGCTCTTTTTGGAGCTGAACCTGTGCAAACTATCACAGCTTTAGTAAGTTCTGTTTTACCACCTTCTAATTTGATGGTAAAACTTCCATCACTATTTTTTAAAATTTGTTCTACTCCAACCATTTCATGTTTTAAACCAAAGCGCATACATTGTTCATTCCAAGGAGCCATAAAAGAAATTCCATCCATAACTTGGGCTACACCTGGATAATTTTCTATTTCAGAACTTGAGGTAATTTGTCCGCCAGGCATACCTTTTTCAAACATTACTACATTCTTAAGACCACCTCTAGTTGCATAAAGTCCGGCACTAAGTCCAGCAGGACCTCCACCTATGATTGCTACATCTAACATCTACATTTCCTTTATATTGAATTTTATTATTAATAATGATATAAAAATTATTCTTAATAGTAGTTAATAAAAATTATTATTTAGTATAAATTTGAAATTTTTAAGAAGAAGGCTAGTTATACTAGCCTTTAGTTTATAGTAAAGAGTTTAGTTTATCACTAATTGCTTGTTTAGATTGTGCACCAACGAGTTGATCTACAACTTCACCATTTTTAAAGAAAATAAGCGTAGGAATAGAGCGAACACCAAATTCAGCTGCTAAATCACCTTGTTCATCTGTATTTACTTTGCAAATTTTAGCTTTACCATCAAAGTCATTTGCAAGTTCATCAATAACTGGAGCAAGCATTCTACAAGGTCCGCACCATGGAGCCCAAAAATCAACTAAAGCTACACCTTCTTTTGCTTGAGCAAAATTATCACTTGTTAATTCAATATATTTTCCCATAATTTTTCCTTTCTTTAATTTTTGTCTAATTGTATTTTATTTTTTTAAATATCAGCTTAAAAACTTATATTTTCGCAAAATTGTATCACATCATTTTTAATGCAAATCAGATCAATCTGAAAATCCGATGAAATTCCATTTTTAAGATGATAAAATTCTATAGTTTTTAAAATTTTTTCAAGTTTTTTTCTATTCAAACGCTCGGAAGCTTCATAATCATTTTGAGTAAATTTAACCTCTATAAAATGTAAAATTTCATCTTTTTTGGCTATTATATCGATTTCTCCAAATTTAGAATGGAAATTTCTTTTTAAAATTTCAAAGCCTTGTTTTTTTAAAAATTTACAAGCCTTATCTTCACCTAAAATTCCATCTAAATAAGCTTTTACACCCATTATTCTATACGCATCATAAAAGGCTTGGTTTTTATAAAATCTTGTTTGCGTAAAATTTCAAGCAAATTTTGTATGCTTTTTTCATAAGTTAAATGCGTAGTAAAAAATAAAGTACTGTAATTTTCATCATTTTTTTTAGGTTTTTGTAAAAAACTATCGATAGAAATATTATTTTCACTCATCAATTGTGTGATTTTAGATAAAACCCCTATTTTATCTTCAACTTTCACCCTTAAATAATATTTTGTATAAATTTCATCTTTGCTTAAAAGCTCGTATTCTAAAGTATTCACAAAACCAAGCATTGGTGCTTTTACCTGATCTCTTGCTATATCCATAAGATCTGAAATCACAGCACTTGCAGTGGCCTCTCCTCCTGCTCCTGCTCCATAATACAAACTTTCACCCAACAAATCTCCATTAATACTTATAGCATTCATCACTCCATCGACTTTTGCAAGCATTTTTTCTTTATCTATCATAGTAGGATGCACTCTTAATTCTACTTTATCTTCACGCACCTTGGCTATACCTAAAAGTTTTATGGTAAATTCAAACTCATTAGCAAAATACATGTCTTCAGGCGCAATTTCGCTAATACCCTCGATCAAAATATCTTCAGGTTTAGCTTTAAGATTATAAGCGATACTTGATAAAACAAGCAGTTTATGAGCTGCATCTTGTCCTTCTATGTCAAAAGTTGGATCAGCTTCTGCATAGCCTAAATTTTGAGCTATTTGTAAGGCTTGTTTAAAACTCATATTTTTTTGACTCATAGAACTTAAAATATAATTACTCGTACCATTTAAAATCCCTTTTATAGCCAAAATATTATTTGCACTTAAACCTTCTTTTAAAACCTTTATAATAGGAATTCCTCCAGCCACACTTGCTTCATAACCAAAGGCTAAATTTTTAGCCAAATTTTCAAGTTCATAACGATGATAAGCAAGCATAGCTTTATTTGCAGTAACAACAGCTTTTTTCTTTTTTAAAATTTCACTCACTATTTTAAAAGCTTCATCCACTCCACCCATTAACTCCACAAAAACATCTACATCAGCATTTAAAATTTCTTCAACGCTATGAGTAATTGGAATTAAAGCGTTTTTTTTAGGACTTCTAGCAAGAGCGATCACAGGAGTTATGCTTTGCCCACATCTCGCACGAATAAGTTTATTGTTTTCTAAAAGAAATTTAACCACTGCACTTCCAACAGTGCCATAACCAAGAATTGCTACTTTCATAACTTACTCTTTTAAATATTTTTTGATATTGCGTGCAGCTTGGCGTATGCGATTTTCATTTTCAATTAAAGCAATTCTTACATACTCATCACCTGCTTCGCCAAAACCTACCCCAGGACTTACTGCAACACTAGCACGCTGTAAAAGTTGCTTTGAAAATTCTAAACTTTTTAAATGTCTTTTGCTTTCAGGGAGTTTTACCCAAACAAACATACTTGCTCTTGGTTTTTGAAGTTTCCAGCCTGCATTTTCAAAAGCTTCAAGTAAAATGCGCATTCTTTTATCATAAGTTGCACGGATTTCATCCACACAAGTTTGATCTCCATCTAAAGCTATGGTAGCTGCTACTTGAATAGGTGTATACATACCATAATCAAACCAAGATTTTATTTTTTTAAGCGCACTGACTAAGCGTTTATTTCCTACTACAAAACCTACACGCCAGCCTGCCATATTGTAAGATTTTGAAAGAGTGTAAGTTTCTACCGCTACATCTTTTGCACCTTCAATTTCCAAAATAGAAGGAGTTTTATAGCCATCATAAGTTAAATCTGCATATGCAATATCTGAAATAATATAAAATCTTTCTTTTTTTGCTGTTGCTATCAATCTTTCATAAAAACTTTTTTCACAAGTTACTGTTGTTGGATTATGCGGGAAATTAACAACGACATATTTTGGACGCGGGATGCTTTCATTTAAAGTTTTATGTAAATTTTCAAAAAATTGATTTTCATCAAGCTCAAATTTTTCATTATAAGCTAAAGGCATTTTTGCTACATTACCTCCTGCTATAATAAAAGCTTGAGTATGTATAGGATAAGCAGGAGTTGGCACAATAGCAACATCTCCAGGATTTATAATCGATCTTGCAAGATTTACAAAACCCTCTTTTGAACCCATGGTAGCTACAACTTCATTTTCAGGATCTAAATTGACATTATATTTTCTTTTATACCAATTACAAATTGCTAAGCGAAGTTTATAAATCCCCATGGAAGTAGAATATCCCGAGGTTTTATCTTTGTTAGCACTTTCACAAAGTTTATCTATAATGTGTTGTGGAGTTTTACCATCGGGATTTCCCATTGAAAAGTCGATGATATCCTCTCCGGCACGTCTTGCTGCCATTTTTATCGCATTTACCTCTGCGAAAACATAATTTGGAAGTCTTTCTATGGTATTAAAACGGATTTCATCAAACATTTCTTAATCCTTTATTTTTTAAGTGTGATTTTTAAACCCCTGCGTATATTATCTAAACTATACATATCGCTTACAATAGCATATATAGCACCATTTGGAATAAGTTCTGAAAAATGATTATTTTTATTTTCGCTTTTTACTGCTTTAATTAGATTTAGATTTTTATCTAAAAAGAAGATTTTAGGAAACCAATTGTCTAAATCATTTGCATCAATAATCAAATTTGTAGCATTTTTTAAATCAAGCACATAGTCTTTAAGGGGCTTTTCTAATGATTTTGGAGTATTTAAATTAACATTTGTATTGGTTTTTAATACAGCATTGGAAAAATTTAAATCATATTCATAATCATATGCCCCAATACGCTTAATATTATCTATATAGACAGAATTTTCTTTTAAGAGATTGTAAAGCGTTCCAGGATCTAAAATATATTGAGATTCTACTTGTATGGTATAGTCAATATTTCCTTCTCTTAAAATCAAATCTGTAGGGATAAAATATATATATCCGGCATCTGTTAAAACATCGGATAAAATTTTAAAAAACATAACTTCATCAGCTTTTGCTTTAAAATTTAGCCTCAGAGTTTGAGGATTTGATAGTGTTAAGGCAATTAAAGAATTGGTTTTTAATATTTGAGATATTTTTGCAATATCACAATTTCCACTATTATCTATGTAAGAATTATTTGAAAATAATAATTCTAGTTGAGAATTTTTACTAGGATTGTTTACTAAATTTTTTGCCAAATCAAGACTTGAGATTGCAAAAGATATATTAACATAAAGAGTAAGAATAATAATTTTTTTTACCATTCTTTACCTTTATTTAATTTTGCAAATTCAGCAGCTGAAATACTTGTAATTTTTCCATTTTTAATCAAGAAACGTTTTGAAATTCCTGCAGGAAATTTTTGTTCTTTATTTTCTTGATCAAACATTGTTAAAGCTGCAGCTCCTGTTAAAATTAACTGATCTTTATCTAAAGAAATATTAAAATCTTTTTCTTTAACAAAGCTTGTTTTTTTAAGGCTTTTTAAATCTATCAAACCTATCCAAATCTTGGTAGAGGTTTTAAAATGTGCTTCTTTTAAAGAATCAGTTTTTGGTGTATTTATGTCTTCTTGGATTTGGGTATTTTTTTCTTCATCAAGTAAGGTTGTGTTATTTTCACTGATATTATTTTCTATGCTTATGTTTTTATCATTTTCTTGTAATGAGATGTTTTGGATTGGTAAAACGCTCTCTGTTTTATTTGTTTCTTGTGCTTTATCGTTGTCTATAACAACAACATTATTTCCACCTAAAGATTTTAAATTTTCTTGTGCTTGTCCTATGATATCTATAACTGTTGTACTAGTATTATTTTGTTCATCTTTGAAAAAAGTTTTAAGTGTATCAAAATAATAAATTCCACTTCCTATGATCACTAAAACAATAAGAACAATCAAAGAAGGCCAAGCATTAGAGGATTTTTGACTATAAGCATCTAGTTTTGGGGTTATCATTTTTGATTTTGTTTGTGGAGTAGGATTGTTTTCGCTAAGATAAGCTTCATACTCTTCGTTAAAATCACTAAAGTCGAGTTCGTATTCTCTGCTTAAAATTTTAACAAAACCTTTAACATTAAAACGACTTAAAACAGCAAAATTCTTTTCTGCTAAAGCTTCAAGAAAATCAAGTTCAATTTGTGTTTTTGCTGCAACTTCTTTTAAATTTAATTCTTGTATTTTTTTCCAATTAAGCATTTAACATCCTATCACAAAGTATTGCAAAAGCAGCGCTGACATTAAGACTATCAAAATTATTTTTCATCGCAATGCCCACACATTCATCGCATTTTTTTACAATTTTAGAGCTTAAACCAAAACCCTCACTCCCCAAAACTAAAACTTTTTTACCACTGCTTATTTTTACACTGTGAATTTCTTTTCCCGAGCCATCGCTCGCATAAAAATAAAAACCCACTTGTTTTAGTTCATTTATTACACTTAAAGCATCGTTGCTTATCACAATAGGTAAATCAAGAGCCGCTCCGCTGCTTGTGCGAATTACTCCTTCCATGGCTAATTTTTCACCAATAAAAATTAAAGCTCCAACCCCTAAAGCATAAGCTGTACGCGTGATAGCCCCTATATTTCCTACATCACTAATTCCATAAAGCATAACAATAAAATCATTTTTTTTGATCTCATTTAAATTTGCAAAAGAACTTTCTTTAATATCTAGCAAAAAACCTTGATGATTTCCACCTTTCGCATAAGCTTGAGCAGTTTTAAAATCAAGTTTTTTGATTTTAAAACCTGATTTTGCGATTTTGGAAAAAGTAGCTTTGTCACATTCTTTTGCTAAATAAAGCTTATTGATACAGTCTTTATGATATTCCAAAATATAAAAAAATATTTGCTTCCCATAAACTATCATGTTAAAATTTTACCTAATCTTGACTTAAAAGCAGTTTTTGATAAATTTCTTTTGCATTTTTTCCATTGAACTTTGATAATAATTTTGCTTTTGCTTTTAAAGGCAGCTCTAAATCCATAATATCTTTTTCACAAAGAGTATTTTGCAAAAAATTTTGTTCTTTTGATTGCAGTACTACAACCCATTCGCCGTTTAAATTAGAATTTTTTAAAATTTCAAAAAGCTCTTTGGCATTGCCTTTAAATTTATTTTCAAATTTTTTACTGATTTCTTTAATCAAAAAAATTTCTCTTTGGCTGTCTAGAATCATAATTTGTTCTATCAAAGATAAAATACGCTTGGGGGATTCGTAAATAATACTTGGATAAGGAAAGTTTAAAATTTTTTCTATATCTTTTTGTCTTTCTTTGCCTTTATTGGCTAAAAAACCGATAAAGATAAATTCTTTTTGACAAAATGCCGAGCTTACAAGAGCAACTAAGGCTGCATTTGCACCTGGTAAAATTTCATAGGCGATATTATTTTCTTGTGCAAATTCTACCAAAGCCTTGCCAGGGTCACTAATCCCTGGCATTCCTGCATCGCTTAAATAAGCTACATTTTTTTCAAATATTTTTAAATCAATACTTGCTAAAACCTCTTTTTCA
Source organism: Campylobacter sp. US25a (assembly GCF_004379075.1). Lineage (NCBI taxonomy): Bacteria > Pseudomonadati > Campylobacterota > Epsilonproteobacteria > Campylobacterales > Campylobacteraceae > Campylobacter > Campylobacter sp. US25a. The sequence goes on along the minus strand of NZ_RYYM01000007.1, from coordinate 75,365 downwards.
TTATGGGAGTGTAAGGCTATAAATTTAGAAATATGTATATCAGTGTGAAATTTTGCATTTAATAATGAAACTAAAGACTTACTTACTCTCGTATCTTCGCAAAACACAAGATTGCAAGTCTTTAAAAGTTCTAAGGCTCTAAAAGAAATATCGCTTAAATTTCCTATGGGAGTAGGAATAAAATAAAGCATAATTATTGCATTGCGTATTTTTTCTTAAATTTCTCTACACGACCTGCAGCATCTACAATTTTTTCACTACCTGTAAAAAAAGGATGGCAGTTTGAACAAATATCTACTTTTAATTCTGCTTTGTTTGACTTTGTTGTAAAAGTATTTCCACAAGCACAACTTACTTTGCATTCTACATATTCTGGGTGAATTTCTTTTTTCATTAGTTTTCCTTAAAAATTAAAACAATAAGCCGTGATTATAAATTATTTAACATAAAAAAGAGATTAATTTAAGAAAAGTTAAAGCAAAATTTTTGAAGCTATAGCTATAATAGCTGTTTGACTTTTTAGAATATTAGAGCTTTTAAGAGAGGTTTTCCGGTTAAACAACAATCTCTCATCATTGCTAAATCCACCTTCAGGACCTATAAAATACAATTCTTTTTCATCGAAATGACTTTGTTGTTCTCCTTGAAAATCAACCATAATTGCATTTGGAAATTTTTGAACAAATTCTTGAGTGCTTTGATGGATAATTAAATCCATTTTAGTATTTCTACCGCATTGTTCACAAGAAGAAATAATGATTTTTTCAAATCTTTCTAAATCGATTTTAAAATTTCTTTGTGAAAAATTTGTAAAAACCAAATGTAACTTTTTTACTCCAAGTTCATTTAAGAAAGGTAGAGTTTTTTCTAAAATTTTAATATCTATAATGGCTAAGGCTAAGTTTAATTCACTTTGTTTTATATTTTGTGATTTTTTGTTTAACAATTTTAAAGTGCAAGAATTTCTTGTTAAATTTGTGATTGTATAGTTGTAAAGAAAATTATCTTGTAAATTTCTAAGATTTAGCTCCGAATTTTCCTTTACTCTTCTTACTTTTAAATGGTTAAAGTTTTCACCTTGAAGTTGTATAAACTCTTCTCCAGCTTGCTTGTTATACAAAAATTGCATTTTATAGATATCTTTCTATTAAAAAAGGCAAAAACAATAAAAAAATTTCAAAAGGTAAAATCAAACAACTAATCCATCTAAAAGTGGCATATTTTCTAAATCTTCTTGCTTTTTTGAAACAAACAAAGTGAAAAATTGCTAAGGCAAAAATTAAGATCCAAGAAAAAATCATTACCCAGATATTGACATTCATTTGAAATTGTTTCATTGCTGATAACAAACAACCTGTAAAAATAATCAAAGCTAAAAATAAATAATAAATTGGTAAAAATAATCGTATTCTGCGAATAAAAATGAATTCGGTTTTAAAATTTCCTTGTGTTAGTATAAGATAAAAAAGCATTAAAAAACCGCTCGCATAAAGACTATAAAGATGTAAAGCTAAAAAGAATTCGTAACTTTGATCCATTATTTTCCTTTGTTTATAAAATCAGCTAAATTTTGAATTTGTTCATCACTTAAAAAACTATGGTTTTTATCTTTTATCGTTTTTATTTTTTGTATAAAAATTTTATTGCCCAAGGTTTTAATGGCTGTGCTGTTTTTAGGTTTTAATTCCCCTTTTTCTCCATGACAAGTGGCACATTTTTGTTTATATAAAGAGTTGATAATAGTAGGATTGGCTTCATGTTCATCATCTGAACTTTGTGCTTCATCATCTACAGGTAAAGGCAGGTTGGAGTCACTTAATTCTGTTTTTTCATCGTTTTGTTCTATTTGGACTACTTCTTGATCTGTATTTTGAGTCTTGGAAATATTTTTTTCATCATTAGAACAGGCAGATAAAACTAATAAAAAAAAACTTAAGGCAATTAAAATTTTAGCTTTTTGCATTAAATCTCCTTTGGATTTATAAAAATTTCTTCATTTTTTAATTTGTTATAAAAATCTATATCATTCCATTCTGCTTTAATGCCATTGGAAAATTCTATGTCTTGAAGTGAAATTTTTGGCATTAGCTCACTATAGGCATCTTCTCTAAAACCTTGTGCGTAGCCTGTTCTTGTTTCATGAACAATGATGCTTTGTAAAGTCACTCCTTGTTCTCCATTTACCATTTTTGTTTGTTTTAATAAAGCATCTATAAGTATGAAAAATACACGACAAAAATTTTCAGCACTTACATTAACAGGCAGGCAAATCCAACGACTTGAATATTTTTTCATTTCTTCTAAATATTTTGCGTCATCATATTTAAAAAGAGTGATAGCATGATCAAAACTATCAATAATTTGGCGTATATAGGTTTTTAAAAGTCCAAAATCATAGACCATTCCAGCATTATCTAAATATTTGCTTTCAAGTAAAACTTCAACTTTGTAAGAATGTCCATGAATGCTACTTTTGCAACGTTTAGAAGAACAAAATCTAACAATGTGTGCGTTTTCAAATTCAAATAATTTTCTTATAATCATACACCCTCTTTATTGTTCCAAAGACGAATATGAATTCTATCAGAGTAATTATAACCATTCTTAATACAAAATTCAGCAATTTTTTGAGCATTTTTTTTAAGATTTTGCTCATTTTCACCCATAGGCATACAAAAAATTTGATTTGGAGCTTCTTTTAGAATTTCATTGATTTCTAAAAATGAATTATCAAGGGTATTGGCATCTAAAACAAATTTATAAAAACTATCTTTTGCGTAATTTTTAAATGCTTTTAAAGCTTTAAAATTTAATCGTTTATCTTTTTTTATCCCGCTATTTTGGAGTTTAACGCTTAAAGCAAAAATACATTCTTTGTAAAAAGGATATCTATCAAAATCAATTTCTATGCTTCCATTGCTTTCAAAGTGTATTTCGAATTTATTTTTTAATAACATTTGGATAAATTCTATAAATTCAGGATTTTCATAATGGATTAATGGCTCTCCACCTGTGATAACAACTATAGGATTAAAGCCTTGTTTTAATTTTATCACTCTTTTTAAAAGTTCATTAGCATTTAAAGTTTCATAACTTTCTTTAAAATCTTTTGTGAAAACAGCTCTTATCGTGTCACATCCGATGAGAGTTTTATTGTTTTTTGATATTTTTACATTAAAACCTAAACAGTTGAAATTACAGCCAGCAAAACGCATAAAAATAGCTAATTTTCCATTATATTTACCTTCTCCTTGAATACTTAAGAAACTTTCAACAAGTTGCAAAATTAACCTCCAGTTTGATAAAAAGCACGAGATGAGGTTTTATTATCAACAACACTCCATTTATTTTTTTCTGGTTTATTTCTTAATACTTCTTGTAATATTTCTACAGCGGCTTTAATATCACCTTTTCGAACCGCTTCTTTTATACTTAATGCTTCATCAAAATAAAGGCAAGGTATTAACAAGCCTTCAGCACTTAAGCGTATGCGATTGCAAGAATCGCAAAATTCATGGCTATGAGGATCTATAATTCCGAATTCATAATCATCTGCCTTGTAAATACTCACAGGTGCTTTTTCATCTTTTTTTATAAGTTGAATTTGATATTTTTGACTCAAAATTTGTATAATTTCATCTCTTTTTAATCCTTGTAATTTACCATAAGCATGAGTATTTTCCATAAATTCTATAAAGCGAATTTGAGCTTTTTTTGATTTTGCAAATTCCAAAAGAGATATCAGTTCATCATCGTTTAAATTTTTAAGAGCTACAGTATTAAGTTTTACTTTCAAATCTAGATTTAAAGCTTCATCAATTCCAGATAAAACACTATCTAATACATCTTTTTGCGCAAGAGTTTTTGCTTTTTTGTGATCTAGGGTATCAAGTGAAATATTAAGTCGTTTAAGTCCAGCATTTTTTAAGTCTTTAGCAAAGTCTTTTAGTAAAAATCCATTTGTAGTTATAGCAAGGTCAATATCGCTTTTATAATCGCTAATCATTTTTATAAAAATACTTAAATCTTTTCTTAATAAAGGTTCCCCACCTGTTATACGGATTTTTTCAATTCCTTCGTCTATAGCCGCTTTGATAAATAAAAAAAGTTCTTCGAAGCTTAATAAATTTTCTTTTGGCTGATAATCGAAAGGAATTTTTGGCATACAATAAAGGCAGCGAAAGTTACATCTTTGTGTAACCGAAATTCTAAGATAATTTATTTTTCTACCGAATTGATCTATAAGCATTTATTTTCCATTCTATTTTATTAATTTCTTAAATTTTAAGACAAGTTCTACATTTCCAGTGCCAATGCGTAAATCTTTAGCGATTTGTTCTATGCTTTTTCCTTCTTTGAAAAGATTTTCTATTTTTTGTTCTTCTGTATCGTAATTTGGTGTAAGTTTAGCCATGCTTTGTGCTTTTTGTTCCAAATTTAAAAGACGATTTTGTTGTTCATTTTGAAAATCTTCTATGATATGTTCCATAGTTTTTAGTGTTCTTAAAACAGGAGTGATTTTTGAACTGATTTGTTTATCAAGTTCAATCATAATTTCTTCTTTTAAAAGAGAGGTTTTATAGTATTCATCCTCTTCATTATCATCTTTAACTCCTAATTCTTTACGAAAATAATGAAGTTCTTTGGTAATGTCTTCTATCACATTTTGAAGTTTTGCTATTTTTGCATTATTTTCTCTTTCTTTGATGTTCATATAGGCTAGCATTGCAATTAAAAGCACAATTATAAAAACTAAATAAAGTACATCATCACTCATTCTTGGCCTTTCTTATTTCTTATCATATTTCTTTGAATTTCAACAACAAAAGCATCAAAAGCCATTTTGTCTTCAGGCTTAATTTTAATAATTTTTGCCAATGTTTGACTTTGAGCTTTGATAAAAATAGCTATTTTTTGATTATTTAAATCAAATCTTAAATAATATTCTTTATCTTCTTCTAAAATAGTATCCAAAAAATTTAGATATTCAAAATTTAAAGATTCTATTACCCCTTTTTGCTTAAGTGGTATAAGTTCTTTATTTTTATCTAAAGAATTTTCAAGCCTTAAAATATCTTCTTTTAGACTTAAAAGAAGATCAAAAATAATTTTTTCACCCTCATCAAAATCAATGCGTAAAGCAAGTTTTTTCCATTTTAAAATTTGAGAAATTGCTCCAAGTTTTAGGTATTCTCCAAGAAAACGGTTATTTTCTATTTCGCAACATTCTAAGTGAGCTTCAAATCCTGCTTTAAAAAGTGTTAATTCCATAATAAGTCAATCCAAATAAAAACAAAAAAGATAATACTTAAATAACCATTTAGAGTAAAAAATGCTCTATCAATATGAGCAAAATTCTTGTGAACAATTTTATGTTCCAAGGCTAAAATAATACCGCTTATAATTACCCCAGTAAGTGCTATTTTTCCAAGTGCTACACCCCAAACTTCCCACACAAAAAGAAGCCAAAATAATACCGCTAAAATATGGCAAAAAGCTGATATAAATAAAGTAGCCTTTGAGCCAAATTTAGCAGGGATAGAATGAAGTCCTATTTTTTTATCATACTCCATATCTTGTAAAGAATAAAGCAGATCAAATCCAGCTGTCCAAAAAGTTACACCTAAACATAAAATAACGCTATAAATGTGAATTTCACCCATAATTATAACGCTTCCTGCAATAGGCGCAAGTCCTAAACAAAATCCTAAAACTAAATGTGCTAAAGAACTAAAGCGTTTAAAAGCTGAATAAATAGCCAATACAAAAAGCACAGGAAAAGACAAATAAAAAGCCAAGGTATTAATAAAATAAGAACATAATATAAAAATAAGTGCATTAATAATAATAAAAATCCATACGCTTTTTCTACCTATTTTTCCACTGACATTAGGGCGATTTGCACAACGAGGATTATCCTTATCTATATCTTCATCCATTAAACGATTTGTAGCCATGGCAAAATTTCTTGCACTTACCGCACAAATAATGCCTAAAATCAATGCCTTAAAACCAAACCAAGCAGTGTCATTTGCAAGTTTTGATGCTACAATCATAGAGGAAAATAAAAAAGGCAAAGCAAAAATAGAATGCTTAAATACTACAAGTTCTAAAATATCTTTAAATTTTATCCAGAATGTGTTCATTTTTCTACTTTAAAATATTTTTTGCTATGATTTTACTAAAATTTTTATAAATTTTAGGATAAATATTAAAATGTTTTTTGAAATAGCATTAATAGGAACAACCGCGAGTGGAAAAACATACATAGCCAATACTTTAGCAAGAGAATTTGATGCTGTTGTTTTAAGTCTTGATAGTCTTTGTGTTTATAAAGAGATTAATATAGCAAGTGCCAAGCCTTCACAAGATGATCTTGCGAGTATAAAATACTTTGGGGTAAATTTATTGAGTGTGAATGAACATTTTAATGTTGAGTTATTCATAAGAGAATATCAAAAAGCAAAAGAATTTGCTTTAGCTAGAAATTTACCTCTAATTATAGTAGGTGGAACTGGATTTTATTTAAAAACTATGATAGATGGTTTAAGTGAAAAAACCTTAGAGTCAAAGAGTTCTTTAAATAACGATGAAATTTATGCTCTTTTATTAAATATTGATCCAAACTATAAAATAGAAAAAAATGATACTTATAGATTAAAAAAATGGCTGGGTATTTATGAACAAACAAGAGAAATTCCTAGTGAATTTTTAAAAAGAACACAAAAAACTGGGGTGCTTAAAGATATAGAAATTTATGAGCTTGCGTGGGATAAGGAAATTTTAAAAAAACGTATTAAAACTAGAACAAAAGAAATGCTTGATAATGGACTTTTAGATGAAGCAAAAATTCTTTTTTCTAAATTTGATCATAAACTTAAAGCATTAAATTCTATAGGTTTGAAAGAGTGTAAAGAATATTTAGATGGGGAAATTTCCTTTAAAGAGCTTGAAAATTTAATCACGATACATACTACACAACTTGCCAAAAGACAAAGAACTTTTAATAAAAAATTTCAAAGTAAAGCCTTGGAATTTGATAAAGCTTTAGCTACTTTAAGAATGAAATTTTCAATCGAAAAATAAATGTTCTATTAGAATTTTTACTCCTAATATAATTAAAACCAATCCGCCTAAAAGTTCAGCTTTATTTTTAAGATAAATTCCAAATTTATTTCCTATTTTTAGAGCAATGATGCATAAAATGAAGGTGATAATACCTATTAAAAATATAGCTAATAATAAATTTACATTTAAAAATGCAAAACTTACGCCAACTGCTAGCGCATCGATACTCGTAGCAATTGCTAAAGCTAGCATGGTTTTAAAGCCAAATTGATTGGCATTACTATCGCAATTTTCATTTTCCAATGACTCTTTGATCATTTTTAATCCTATTAAAGAAAGTAAAATAAAAGCTATCCAATGATCAATACTCGCAATAAAAGATGCAAAAGTTATACCTATAAAATAACCAATAGTTGGCATCAAGGCTTGAAATCCGCCAAAATAAATTCCAACAATAAGATAATGTTTTAAATGTAGTTTTTTAACACTAAAACCTTTGCATAGTGATACAGCAAAAGCATCCATTCCTAAAGCACAGGATAAAAAAATAAGACTATAAAAATCCATAATAAATCCTAAAATTTTATAAAAAATTGAAGATGAAATTATAATCAAACAAAGATAAAAATCACATAATTTTGATATATTTAATTAAATTTTAAGAAATAAATATATATAATTCAATTTCATTTTTATTTTTTACTCCTTAAAAGTGGCCCATTCGTCTAGCGGTTAGGACATCGCCCTTTCACGGCGGTAACACGAGTTCGAGTCTCGTATGGGTCACCACTTTTTAATTTTTCTTTTAAAATAACGATTTTTTCATTTTTTCTATTAAAATTTAATAAATATTAATAATTTATTTTGTAGAATACGAATAGCTTTTGATATAAGTCTATTATAGGCTTATATCAAGGCTGGGCATTATTGAGCTGGTGTTTGCTCTTTTGTTTTTTTGTGAGTTTTAGCTTCATGTTTTTTATCAGCTTTAGCTTTTGAATGATGAGCTTTTGTATGTGTTTGATTCACATCGCTTGGAGTATTAGCTGCAAAAACATTAGCTACGAAAGCACCTAGTAATGCTGAGATTAGTACAACTTTTTTCATATTTTCCTCCTTATGAATAATTTTTAGTTGCAAATTAATTGTAATTATTAAAAATCAACAAATAGATATTTTTTGTAAAAATATTTCAAAAAAATATAATTTTTTTATATATATTTAAATTATTATTAAAATATATTATAAATGTATCTTATTTTAGGTTAAATAAATAGAAATTTTACCCACTAAGCTTTTAAGATATTTTTACTCTTTTTAATATTATTATGGTAATATTTTCAATATCAAACTAAAAATAAAGGAGAAATTATGTTTGAATTAAGAAAATTACCTTATGATACCAATGCTTTTGGTGATTTTTTGAGTGCTGAAACTTTTAGCTATCATCATGGAAAACATCACAATACTTATGTTACAAATCTAAATAATCTTATTAAAGATACTGAATTTGCAGGTAAAGATCTTGTAAGTATTATCAAAACTTCAAATGGGGGCGTATTTAATAACGCAGCTCAAGTTTATAATCATGATTTTTATTTTGATTGCATTAAGCCAAGTACAGGCTGTGGCTGTGGCGGTTCATGCCAAAGTATAGATGCTAATTTACAAGCGGCACTAGAAAAAGAATTTGGATCTTTGGAAAATTTCAAAGCTGAATTTATCAAAGGTGCTACAGGAGTTTTTGGTTCAGGATGGTTTTGGTTAGTTTATAATACTAAAAATCAAAAACTAGAATTTGTAGGTACTTCAAACGCAGCTACACCAATTACTGAAGATAAAGTTCCTTTACTTGTTGTAGATGTTTGGGAGCATGCTTATTATGTAGATCATCGTAATGCACGTCCTGCTTATTTAGAGAAATTCTATGCTCATATTAATTGGGAATTTGTTGCAAAAGCTTATGAATGGGCTTTAAAAGAAGGCATGGGATCAGTTAGCTTTTATGCAAATGAACTTCACCCTATAAAATAATTTTAATCCTTTTTGTGTTAGAATGAATTTTGGCTTAATGTCAAATTTCTATACAAAAAGGAGCAAAAATGGATAATTCTTTATCTGTATATACTCAAAAATATGACAAAGAAGGTTATGGACTCCAATATCCTGATGGTCATGTTATAAGATTTTACGAGAGAATCTTAAAATACAAACTAAGCAAAACAAGTGGAAAATTACTTGATTTTGGTTGCGGAAATGGAGTGCATTCTAAGTATTTTAAAAATATAACCGGGGGGGGGTATAGAGCCTTATGGCATTGATATAGTTCCTAGTTTAAAAAAAGTTTGGGAAAAAGATCCTTGCTTAGATTCTAAAAATTTTCACATCATATCTCCTAATTCTAGCTTTAAAAAACTCTTCAATACAAAAATGGATTTTATATTTGCAAATCAAAGCTTATATTATCTTGCAAAACAAGCTTTTAAAGAAGCTGTGCAAGAATTTTATGAACTATGCAATGAAGGAGCTATTATATTTGCAACTATGATGAGTGATAAAGGCTATAGTATGTATGAAAGAGGAGAACTTATGGATAATGGCTTACGTGAAGTAAAAGGATGTCCAAGTGGTAGATTGAGCGGTTCTTCATATATACGCTTTACTAAAGACATAGAAGAATTAAAAGAAGATTTTAAACCTTTTAAACCTTTATTTTGGGGAGATTATGAATTAATTAATCTGTATAATTTTGAAGGCAGTGTGGAGCACTTTATTTATATAGGACAAAAGTAAGTGCTCTAGCACTTACTCTCCTAAGCTTGGAGTCATTTCGATAATTTTCCAAGGAAGTCCTTGAGAATTCAGCTCTTCCATAAAAGGCTTAGCGTCAAATTCTTCCATATTAAACACGCCTTTTCCTTGCCAAATCCCTTTAGCGATTAATTTCGTACCTATCATAGCAGGAACACCTGTAGTATAGCTCACAGCTTGTGCACCAGTTTCTTTATAACATTCTTCATGATTGCAAACATTATAAATATAAACTTGCTTGTCTTTTCCATCTTTTTTACCACGAATCACACAACCTATATTGGTATAACCTTTAGTGCGTGGTCCTAAACTTGCAGGATCAGGAAGTAAGGTTTTTAAAAATTCTATAGGAATGATTTCTTTTCCTTGGTGCATCACAGGTTTAATCCCTAGCATTCCAACATTTTCAAGGCATTTCATATGAGTTAAATAACTTTGTCCAAAAGTCATAAAAAAGCGTATTCTTTTTAAACCTTTGATATTTTTTACCAAGCTTTCAAGTTCTTCATGATAAAGCAAATAGCTATCTTTCACACCTACTTCTGGATAATCCCACTCCATTTTTATTTCCATAGGCTGCGTTTCTATCCACTTGCCATTTTCCCAATAACGCCCTTTAGCAGAAACCTCACGTAGATTGATTTCAGGGTTGAAATTGGTCGCAAAAGCATAGCCATGATCACCTGCATTGCAATCTAAAATATCTATATAAGAAATTTCATCAAATAAATTTTGCTGTGCATAAGCACAAAAAACATTAGTTACACCAGGATCAAATCCACTTCCTAAAAGTCCTAAAATTCCTGCTTGTTTAAACTCATCATTTCTCGCCCATTGCTCTTTATATTCAAATTTAGCTAAATCAGGATGTTCATAATTTGCTGTATCTACATAATCAATCCCTGCTTTTATACAAGCATCCATTAAACTCAAATCTTGATAAGGCAAAGCAACATTGAGTAAAATTTGCACTCCTGTTTTCTTGATAAGTTCTACAACCGCATTGCTATCATCAGCATCAATTTGCGCCGTTTCAATTTGAACCCCTAAACGCTCTTTGATAAAAGCAGCGATCTCATCACATTTGCTTTTTGTTCTACTAGCTAAAGTGATTTTGCTAAAAGTATCAGAATTCATTGCGCATTTTACAGTAGCCACACGACTTACCCCGCCTGCGCCTATGATTAAAAGATTTTTCATGAAATTTGTCCTTAAAAGATTTTTAGGAATTTTAGCTAAAAATTGATAATATCAAAATTTATTTTTTCTTCTAAGTTATAATTTGAACTTAATAACATAAAAAATTCTATATTTTTATATCTTAACTTAAGTCTATAAAAAGCCCCTAAAAATTCTTTTTGTAAAATTTTAGCCTCAAAGCGATTTCCTATTTTAAGCTCTGCATAACCAAAAATATAATTTTTTGAAGCTATCCAAGCAAAAAATTCATCTTCTAAATCAAGTTTTTCTTCTATGATATTTAAATCAGGTAAAATTTGCGCACTTTTAAAATCAGGCTTAAAATAAAGCTCTTTAGGATTTGCATGAGCTAAGATTTTTCCTTTTTCTAAAAAAGCGATTTGATCAGACATGCAATAAGCATCTTCAATATCATGAGTTACCATAATAGCCGTAATGCCTTGATTTTCTATCATTTTTTTCAATTCTCTTCTTAAATCCTGTTTTAAATTTTGATCCAAATTAGAAAAAGGTTCATCTAAAAGCAAAAGCTTACATCCTCTTGCTATAGCTCTAGCAAAAGCCACTCTTTGCGCTTGCCCTCCTGAAATTTCATCGATTTTTTTATATCTTAAATCTTCAATTTCAAAAGTTTTAAGCAAATGATTTAAAATTTGATTTTTATCTTTTTTATCGTAAAGTGCAAAAAGTATGTTTTTCTCAACATTTAAATGAGGAAATAAAGCATAATTTTGAAACATCAAAGCCACTTCACCTTTGCAAGAAAACAAATCATAAGAACTAGCTTGTTCAAGCTTAGCAATAATCCTTAAAAGCGTGCTTTTTCCGCTTCCACTACCTCCTAAAATGCTTAAAAATTCTCCTTCTTTGACATGAAGATTGATATTTTCTAAAGCTTGTATTTTTCCAAAATTTTTAGATAAATTTTTAATTTCTAACATCATCTTTCCTTGTGATTTTATCCATCCAAACAACAACCATTAAAGAAAGAAAAACGATAAACAAGGAAGGCAAAGCTGCATCATAAATTCTTTCATCACTTGCAAACCAGAAAGCTTTAACACTTAAAGTTTCAAAGCCAAAAGGTGCTAAAATTCTACTTAAAGGAAGTTCTTTAATCGTATCAATAAAAACAATAATAAAAGCTAAAAATAAAAAATGTTTCATTAAAGGTGTGTGAATTTTAAAAAATAAAATAAAATAACTCGCTCTTAAATTTAAACTTGCCTCATCAATATTTAGATGAATTTTATTATAACCTCCTTCTAAAGAATAAATTGCACTCGCTAAAAAACGAATTATATAAGCAAAAACAAGAACAAATAAAGAATTTCCCAATAAACTCGTGTGAAAAATTTTATCCAAAAATACAAAAAGCACTATAATGCTAATCCCTAAAGCAGCAGCAGGTATAGAATAACCCAAAGAACTTATTTTTAAAATAAATAAATTAAAAAAATGATTTTTAACTATCCTAGAACTAAACATCAAAAAATAAGCTAAAAGAGTGGTAATTAAAGCAGTGATTAAAGCTAAGATTATAGTTTGAAAACTGATAATATAAAATTGTGATTCAAAAAGCTTATGATCTTTTAGCCCCCAATAAACTAGCCAAAGAAAAGGTAAAATAAAACCTACCAAAGCAATCATAAAACAATAAATACAGGATAGAATTTGTTTAATAGGATTTAATTTTCTTTTTTTGATAAAAAGAGTTAAATTTTGATTAAAACTATAATGATGTTTATTTTTATAATAATAATCCACATACATAATCAAAAATACAAAAAGCATTAAAATACCCGATAAAACACTAGAAGAATAAGAATCATTCAAATCATACCAGAGTTTAAAAATTCCAGCCGAAAAAGTATCCACTCCCAAATAAGCACTTGCACCATAATCACTTAAAGTTTCCATTAAAACCAATAAAGCTCCAGAAAAAATGGCAGGTCTTGCACTCAAAAGTGCCACGCGTGTAAAAATTCTAAATTCAGAATATTTCATAATTTTAGCTACTTCATAAGCCTCTTTAGCTTCACTCTTAAAAGCTGTTTTAGCAAATAAATAAATATAAGGATATAAAGAAATAGCCAAAACAAAAATAACACCATAATGATTGAAAAAATCTATCCTAAAGCCAAAATTTTCATGAAAAAATCCTTGAAAATCCATAATTCCCACATAAACAAAGGCTAAAATATAAGCAGGTATGGCCAAGGGTAAAATGAGTAATTTTTCTAAAATTTTACAGAAATAAAAATCATAATTTGCAATCAAATAAGCAGAACTCACACCCAAAATCAAGCTTAAACACAATACTCCCACGCTAATTATAAAAGTATCTTTGATGAATTTTAAAAATAAATAATCAAAAAAATGACTCAAATTTTCTTTAATAGATGAAAATTGGGTTAAATTACTTGTATTAAAATTTTGAAATAAAATATAAAAAAGTTCAGCAAAAATACCAAAAATAGGTAAAGCAAGAAAAAGGGCAAGTAAAATTGCCCCGAGTTTATAGTATTTTAGGGTTTTATACATTATCTAAAACCGACTTCATCGTAAATTTTAACAGCTTCTTTAATATTTTCTGCTATCTTACTCACAGGAATTTGATCTTCTTTGAAAGTTCCAAAATCCTTTACAGTTTGGCTTAATTCTATATCATTTCTTATAGGAAATTCATAATTACTATCAGTAAGAATTTTTTGAATTTCAGGACTTAACATAAATTCCATAAATTTTTTAGCCGCATCTTGATTTTTACTTGATTTTGTCATAGCAATACCGCTAATGTTAATATGCGTTCCTCTATTGTCTTGATTAGGAAAAATAATACCCAAAGAATTCCCCACTTCTATATCTTTTGGATTTTTAGAATTCTTTAAAAGCCCTATATAATAAGTATTCATAACTGCAAATTTAGCTTCGCCTGCAAATACTTGTCTGGCTTGATCTCTATCCCCACCCTTTGGGTTTGTCGCAAGATTCTCAAGTACACCTTTAGCCCATGCTTTAGCCTCTTTACTTCCATCATTAGCTATAATAGATGCTAAAAGAGTTTTGCTATAAGGAGCTGTAGCACTTCTCATGACAATTTCTCCTTTAAATTCAGCTTTTGCTAAATCTTCATAATTTTTCATTTTGCTAATGTCGATATTTGCGTTTTTATTGTAAGCAATAATTCTTGCTCTTTTTGTAATCGCAAACCATTCTTTATCCTTATCTCTTAAATGAGCAGGTATAAATTCTTCTAAATATTTTGATGAAACAGGGGATAAAAGTCCTAAATTTTTAGCTTCTGTAAGATTTGAAATATCAGCTGTGATGAAAATATCAGCAGGAGAGTTATTTCCTTCAAGAGAAAGCCTTTTAATAAGTTCTGAAGCTTTAGCTTGAGTATGATTGACCTTAATGCCTGTTTTTTCTTCGAATTTTTTTATGATTTCAAAATCAGCATCATAATGTCTTGCTGAGTAAATATTAAGCTCGCTAGCACCTAAAAATGAAAAAGCCGTTAAAAACATAAAGAAGATTTTTTTCATATTTTATCCTTTATTGAGAATTATACTTGGTTTTATTAAGATCTTTAAAATCAGTATGAGAATGTTCAGAGCAAGCAAAAGCAAAGCCAACGCATAGTAAAAATAAAATTATTTTTTTCATAGACATTAATTCCTTTTTAAATATTTTGATAAGAAATATTAATATTAAAAAGTAAATATAAAATAATTTAATAATTTTATAACTGATAAATATTTTCATTTTATTATAATAAATTTTGATAATAATTATAATTAATTAAATTTTAATATAAATATTTAAGAGTATTTTTATATATAAAATATTAATATTCAATATCAAAAATTATTTGCTAAGAAGGTAACAATAATAATGAAATTTTATATTATACTAGGCACGCTATTTATAGGTTTTATCTTTAATGCTTGTACCGTTTTGCAAAAATCATCTCCACTTCAAGAAAATAAAGATTTTTATATACTTGATATGCATACTCAAAAAAAGATTTCTTTTGAAGATATGATTTTAGAATTGCTAAAAGCAGATGTGATACTGCTTGGCGAAAAACACGATGAAGCAAAGCACAAGATAAGTCAAGTTATGATTTTTAATGCTTTAGAAGGAAATTTAAGTTCTCAAAATATCAGCTTTGATGTAGCTTTAGAAATGCTAGCAAGCACGGAACAAAATCACTTGGATAAAGCCTTAAAAAATAAAAAAAACATTAAGGCTAACGAACTTGCTAATGCGCTAAACTGGGATAAAAGCTGGAAATGGAAAGATTATGAGCAATTTGTCAATGTGGTTTTTTATTCAAGGTCAAAAATATTAGGTGCAAATCTTTCACGCTCAGAAATTACAAGTATTTATAATGGGGCTCAGCCCTTAAAGGGTTATGTTTCAACCACAAATGAAGTAAAAAAACAACTTTTTGACATTATATCCTTAAGCCATGAGTTAAATCCTGAAGAAAATAAAAAATTGGTAGATAAATTAGTAGAAATTCAGCAATTTAAAGACAGGCGTATGGCGGATGTATTGGTTCATCATCCAAATAAAGTTTTATTGCTAGCTGGAAGCTATCATACAAGTAAAAAAATAGGAATTCCTTTACATATACAAGATTTTAAAAGCAGCAAAAAAATAGTTGTAGTGAATTTAAACTATGGAGGAATGGATTTAAAAGACAGTGATTATACTTTTATTTATTATTAAGGAAAAATTAATGAAAAAATTAAGTTTATTTTGTGTTATGGGTTTATGTTTTGCTAATTATGCTTTTTCCGAAGAATTAGAATTTGATAGTCTTGAAATTTCAGGCTCAAAAATCAAAAACGATGAAAAGCCCTTTGTAACTCCTGGAGCAACAAGCACAAGAGATAATTTAAATTCAAGCACTCAAAGTATAGATTCTATAGTACGTAGTGTTCCTGGTGCTTATACTCAAGTAGATCAAGCACAGGGGGGGGGGAATTTCAGTAAATATTCGCGGTATGACAGGACTTGGAAGAGTAAATACACAAATTGATGGCGTAACTCAAACTTTTTTTGGTTCTGCAAGTGATGATAGCTTTCATGGGCAAATTGGAACTTCAAGTTTTACAGCTCCAATAGATAAAAATTTTTTAGTCGCCTTAGATGTTAATCGTGGAACTTTTAATGGAGCAAATGGGGTTAATGCTTTAATGGGTTCGGCTAATTTTAGAACTATAGGTGTAGATGATATAGTACAAGAAGGAAGAGTTTTTGGTTTTTTGGGAAAATACTCTTATGGTAGCAATGCTATAGGGCCTGATTTTATGGGTGCTATAGCAGGAAAAACTATGTTAGAAAATAATGCTAATTTAGGCATTTTATTTGCTTATAGTGGGCAAAATGTTTCTCAAAATTATAAAATCGGAGGTGGAGGCTATATAGGCGATCAAAAACCCCCAATTGACACTGATGATGATGGCATTCCAGATGATAATTTAGCAGCACCTATAAATCCAAACAATCTTTATAATCAGCCTAGAAGTCAACTCTTTAAAGTAGAATACAAATCTGATATCAATGAGGCGATTTTAAACTATAGAGCTTATAAGAACAATCTTGCAGGTAGAAAGATTGCAAATGATACTTATCAAATTGACTATCGTTTAAATCCTGATTCTAATCTTTTGGATTTAAAATTTTTATTTGCTTATAATGACGGAAAGCAAAAGTATAATCAAGGCAGCACTTGGGGTTATCACGATATGAGTGGAGTTAAGACTAAAAATCGAGCGGTAACTTTTGATCTTAGCAATACCATGAATAAAGAATTTTCACAAGATTCAAATTTGTATTTTACTTATGGGATTAATATTTTAAATAATCATTATAGCAATGATTTTCCAAAAGATAGAGTGCTTTTGCCTTATATTTTGACTAGTTTTTATCCTAAAGGAAAACAAGATATTAAAACCCTTTATTTGGATACGAGTTTTACAAAGGGAATTTTCACCCTAAATTCTAATGTCAATTGGATCAATGCACAATTAAGTGGATATAAGGGAGTTTGTAGCATGGCTAATCCTTATTGTCAGCCAAAAAATGCGACAAATTTAGAAAAGGATTACAATAATTTTAATTATTCTTTAATGCTTTCAGCAGATATCCATCCACTTTTCAATCCTTTTATTTCTTATTCTAAAAGCCATAGAATCCCAAATGTTCAAGAGTATTTTTTTACTCATGATGCAAGTTTTGAGCATAATATGAATACATTTTTAAAGGCTGAAAGTGCAGATACTTATCAAATTGGTTTCAATTCTTTTGCACATGAAATTTTAAACAATAATGATACTTTAGGTTTTAAAGTGCTTTATTATGATACTAAGGTGAAAAATTATATTTATAATAGAAGATATTGGCAAAAAGCTGACAATACTATCTTTCTTATGCAATTAAATGATGATGAAAAAGCTAAATTCCACGGAGTTGAGCTTGAGTTTAAATACGATACGGGGTTTTTTTATTCTATACTATCTTATACTTATCAAAAATCCAAGCATAAATTTTCAGATACAGAATCTTTAGAAACAGGTGGAGCACAATCAGGCCAAAGTCAATTTGCTCAACTTCCAGAGCATTATGCTAATCTTGATATGGGTGTAAGATTATTTGAAGAAAAACTAATCCTAGGAGCTCTTGCTAAATATACAGGAAAAGCAAAGAGAGTAGCTCCTGTAGGCAGTTTGGATGATGATCCAAGTAATCCTGATGCTATGGCTCCGCTTAAAACTACAGATGAATTACCAAAAATACCAACTATCGTTGATCTTTATGTAAATTATAAAATTTTGAAAAACTTTACAATCAAAGCAGAGATACAAAATTTATTTGACAAAAACTATATGGATGCGCTTTATACTTATAATACTGGTGATAGTCAAAATGCTGGAGGGTTATTTGATCCTATTTATATTTATAATAACTCTGCTCGCGGCCGTACTTTTATAGTAAGTTTTGAATATAAATATTAAGGAATATACAAATGTTAAAAAAAATGTTTTTATTTTGTTTTTTATTGTTAAATTTAAATGCAGAAGTAAATGTAACAGATATAAATTTATCGTTTGATTCTCCCAAGATAGAAATCGAAGCACCTAAAATAGAGCTTTCTCTTTCTAGTCTTTATCAGAATGCCGATAAAGTGGTAAAAGGCGTTATTTATATGTTGGTTTTATTTTCCATTTTAGCATGGGCAGTTTTTATTTCCAAGCTTATGCAATTTTATTTTATGAAGAAAAATCTAGACTTGTCTATCCACAAGATAAAAGAATTAAAAAATCTCAATGAATTAGATCAGACAAAGGATTTTGCAGGTGTTTTATCTTTAGAAATTCAAGATGAGCTTGAAAAAAGTGAATATAAAAATGATCACATAAAAGAGCGTATAGAATTGCGTTTACAAAATACCGTCTCAAAACAAATCACAGCAAGCAAAAATGGTTTGAGTTTACTTGCGAGTATAGGTGCTAGCGCACCTTTTATAGGGCTTTTTGGAACAGTTTGGGGAATTATGAATGCATTTATAGGTATAGCAAATCTTGGCAATGCTTCTTTGGCAGTCGTTGCACCTGGTATAGCTGAAGCCTTATTTGCTACAGCTTTTGGCTTGATAGCTGCTATCCCTGCAGTGCTTTTTTATAATTATCTTACAAGAAAAAATTTAAGACTTATGCACCATTTAGATGAGCTTGCAAATTTTGTCTATATACTTTTTCATAGGAGTTATTTTAATGATAAAAACTGAAATGGCTCATAAAGAAGAGGAGTTAAGTGAGATCAATATAACTCCTTTTATAGATATTATGCTTGTATTATTAATTGTTTTTATGACTGTTACTCCTCTTATCACAAGTTCTATTAAGATAGAACTACCTAAGAGTTCGCAGCAAGCAGAGGATAAGCTTAAAAATCCCATCATACTTTATTTAAATACTGATAATACTTTGGCTATTAATGATGATAAATTAAGCCTAGAAAATCTTTCAAGTGCTTTAGATATAAAAACCAAAGGCAATAAAGAAGAAATTATTTATTTTCATATCGATAAAAGTGTAAAGTATGAAGATATTATGCAAGTAATGCAAAAATTAAAAGAGAATGGCTATGGAAAAATAGCTCTTTCAAGTAAAAAGGTGGATTAGTATGAAGTCTAGTGTGATTTTTGGGTTTGTGTTAAGTTTGATATTGCATACTTTGGTATTAATGTTTTTCCTTTTTTCTTTTTATACTCAAGAAAAATCAAGTGGTGTTGATTTTAAACAAGGAGCGGAATTTACTTCCATTATGATGGTATCAGAGCTTCCTATCGGGGAATTAAAAGAAGTTTCGATCGATCAAAAAAAGAGTAATTCTCAAGATAAAAACAAGAAACAAGACGAAAGAATAAGTCTTAATTCTCAAGATAAAAATGCTGTATTAAAAGTTCAAAAAAAGATTGAAAAGCAAGATGAAAACCAAGCTCAAAAAGAAATAGCTAATGCAAGTGAAAATTCAAAATTTAAAAATGAATCGCTCAGTGCTCCGCTACAAAGTAATGAAGATAAAACACAAACTATAGTAAGTGGCAATGCCAAAGAACAAGTTAAAAGCTATCAAGCTTTGCTTATGGCTCATTTGGCTAAATTTAAAAAATATCCTCAAGAAGCGATAATGCAAAAACAAGAAGGCGTTGTAAGAATTCGCGTAAGCATTGATGAAAGCGGAAATGTCTTAAGCAAAGAGCTTAAAAAATCTTGCCCTTATGCAGCGCTCAATGATGAAGTTTTAAGTTTATTTAAAAGAGCTTCTCCATTGCCAAAACCGCCTAAAGAAATGTTAAAAAATGGTGATAAAATCAGTTTTGTTATGCCTATTGATTACAATATTAAAGACTATTTAGGTAAAAAATAAACTCTTGATTAAATAAAGTTGATTAAAATTTTTATTTTAAAAGGTGGTAGCATGTTTTCTTCATTTTTTGCAAGTAAAAAATGGGCTTTATGGGCTTATTTAGGACTTTTTTTACTCTTGTTTTTTCTTTTTATTCAAACAAGTCTTAATGTTGCTATAAATTCATGGTATAGTGATTTTTATAATGTCTTGCAAAAACCTAAAATAGAAATTTTAGATTCAAATTCAACACAAAAAATAGAAACTAATTTCGAAAATAATGCCACTTTAATCCAAGAGGCTAATCAAAGAGCTGAACAAAATTTCCAAAAAGCTAATTTTATCAATAAAGGTGCATTGTATTATTATCAAAATTTATTAGAATATTTTTTCAACTCTAGGGCTATGATTGAAAAGCCGAATTATTCAGCAAATGATTTTTATGCTTTGATTTTAGTTTTTTTAGCTATTGCTATTCCTTATGTTTTAATCGCTACGATTAATATCTATTTTGCTAGCGTCTATGCTTTTAAGTGGCGTGAGGCTATGACTTTTTCTTATTTAAAATTTTGGAAAAATAAAGATGACAATATAGAAGGAAGTTCGCAAAGAATCCAAGAAGATACTTATAATTTTTCCAAAATCGTAGAGAGTTTAGGACTTAGTTTTATAAAAGCTTTGATGACCCTTGTAGCATTTATTCCGATTTTATGGAGTTTAAGTGATGTTGTGAGTAAAGCTTTATTTGCAAATTTAAGCGAAAATTCTTCTTTTTATTTTTTAAAAAACATTGATGGTTTGCTTGTTTATATTGCACTTTTGATTTCTTTAGGAGGCTTGGTTGTGTCATGGTTTGTAGGTATTAAGCTTCCTGGACTTGAATATAACAATCAAAAAGCTGAAGCAGCTTTTAGAAAAGAGCTTGTTTATGCTGAGGATAATCGCAAAGAATATGCTAAAAATGAGACTATGATAGAGCTTTTTACAGGGCTTAAATTTAACTATAAAAGACTTTTTTTACATTATGGATATTTTAATATTTGGCTCATTTTATTTGAGCAAATGATAGTTATAGTGCCATTTTTAATCATGGCACCAGGGCTTTTTGCTGGAGCTATAGGACTTGGTATTGTAATGCAGATTAACAATGCTTTTGATCAAGTACGAAGCTCTTTTAGTGTTTTTATCACAAACTGGACAACTATCACTCAACTTAGAAGCATATATAAGCGTTTAAAAGAATTTGAGAAAAATATTTCTTATAAGTCTTAGCTTTTATCTTAATAAGATACAAGAAAAAATTCAAATATTAAATTTACTTTTAATTGTGTATAATAAGGTTTAATAATATTTTATTTCTTAAGGAGCTTCATTGGACCCCAGTCAGGTTTTGGATTTAAACCAAACTTCTACAGCATCTTTTGATGCAGGATATTCTATACTTATGGTTGTTGTTGCACTTGCTCTAGTGTTTTTAAATGGTTTTTTTGTTTTGTCTGAATTTAGTATTGTTAAAGTACGTCGTTCCAAGCTTGAAGAGATGGTAAAAGAAAAAAAAGCTGGTGCCAAGAAAGCTTTGGAGGTTACTTCAAGACTCGATACTTATCTTAGTGCTTGTCAATTAGGAATCACTTTAAGTTCTCTAGCTCTTGGTTGGATAGGTGAACCTGCTATTGCAAAAATGCTAGAAATTCCGCTTATTAATCTTGGTTTTAGCACTGTTATTATCCATACTATAGCTTTTATTATTGCTTTTAGCATTATTACTCTTTTACATGTGGTTTTAGGAGAACTTGTGCCAAAAAGTATAGCTATTGCAGTTGCGGATAAAGCAGTTTTATTTATAGCTAGACCGCTTCATTGGTTTTGGATACTCTTTTTGCCTTGTATTAAAATTTTCGATTTTTTAGCAGCTATAAGTTTGAAACTTTTTGGAATAAAACCTGCTAAAGAAAGCGAGCTAACTCATAGCGAAGAAGAAATTAAAATCATAGCAAGTGAGAGTCAAAAAGGTGGAGTTTTAGATGAATTTGAAACAGAGATCATACGCAATGCTGTTGATTTTTCAGATACTGTTGCTAAAGAGATTATGACTCCTAGAAAAGATATGATTTGTCTAAATAAACAAAAAAGTTACGAAGAAAATATGCAAATCATTTGTGAACATAAACATACTCGCTTTCCTTATATTGACGGTTCTAAAGATACTATTTTAGGGATGATACACATACGAGATATAATACAAAATGAATTAAGCCATAAAAGTCAAAATTTAGATACTTTTGTTAAACCTTTGATTTTGGTTCCTGAAAATATCAGCATTTCAAAAGTACTTGTAATGATGAATAAAGAACGCTCTCATACTGCATTAGTAGTTGATGAGTATGGTGGAACTGCTGGAATTTTAACCATGGAAGATATCATGGAAGAAATTATTGGCGAAATTAAAAGCGAGCATGAAGAAGACAGCTATAAAAAACTTGCCGAAAATATCTATGAATTTCAAGGACGATGCGATATAGAAACTGTTGAAGAAATGCTTGTAATAAACTATGATGAGGATTTAGAACAAGTTACTATAGGTGGATATGTATTTAATCTTTTAGGACGCTTGCCTATAGTAGGAGATCGCATTGAAGATGAACTTTGTTACTATGAAGTTAAAAAAATGGATGGGAATTCTATAGAGCGTGTTAAGGTAGTTAAAAAAACAAATAAAGATGAAGAATAAGCCTCTTTAGGCTTATTTCTTTTTGTAAATTTGGTTTTTAATTTCAATACACTCAAAACCTTTTTTATCTAGTGTAACTACGCGTAAATATCCACCATCATCTATTTTACCCTCGCATAAAAATACTCTTTTGGCTATTTTCATAGGAAGTTTTTCTTTATTTCTGTGTCCAAAGATTTGATAAAGATTGTCCGAGGTGAAATTACAAAATTGATTTGCCACTTTTTGACTGTCTTCATATCCACCTACACCATAAATAAAATCATGGCTTGGTATAAAACTTATTTTTTCAGGTTTGGAGGGTATAAAATTTACTCCTCCATGTGAACAAAATATGAATTTATTTTGGAATTTGTAGTATAAACATTCTTTTAGATGAGGATAGAGTTTTCTAGCATCTCTTGGAGTAAGTTTTTCTTTTCTAAAATCCTTTAAAGTATTTTCATTAAATTCTTTGGAATTTGACAATTCTCCATTAGCCCATTTTATAAGATGTCTTTCGTGATTTCCTTCTAATAAGCATACATTTTCTTTTTCGCAAATTTTTAAAAGAAATTTTATTACTTTGCCATTTTCTATACCTCTGTTGATATAATCTCCCAAAAATATATAAAATTCATCTTCTTTGATTGTTTTAATGTATTCTTTTAAAACACTATAACAACCTTGTAAATCTCCTATATGATGAATTTTTTTATATTTACTTAAATTTGGCATTTGGTAAAGACATTTTTTCCAATCGCTCGAGTCTAAAATTGGGTATTTTTTTGGATTTTTTTTGAGCAAATCTTGAGTTTTTTCCAAAAGAGCATAAGGGATGATATATCCATTTTTTTTAGCTTCTAAAAGATTTTTTTCTTGACATTGTTTTAAAGAGCTATCAAAAACAATAACATACATTTTATAGCGATATTGTTTAGCTAAGTCTTTGTAAATTTTTAATGTTTCATTGTAAGCGTTTATGATGCAAAACTCACCTTTTTGCATACGCATTTCTAGAAGTTTGAGTAAAATTTTACTCAAATCTTCATCATTTTTAACATTTAAAATTTTATATTCACTGACTATATTTTTAACGCTTCCTGATAAAAGACGCAAAGCATTTAAATCAAGTGTATAATTTTGAAGTTTATTATTTTTGATAAATTCTTCTTGTCCTGCGTAATAATTCCCTCTTAAAACAAGTAAGATTCGCACATTCTTTGCCTAGATTTTCTTTAAAAATTCAGTTTTTAAAACAATAACGCCAAATTTATCTACTCTAGCCTCAATTTCATTTTCTTTAGAAGTGAACTTAATATTTTTTATAGTAGTTCCACGTTTTAAAGTTGTACTTGCACCTTTAACCTTAAGATCTTTTATTACACTCACGCTATCACCTGCGTTAAGTTCTGTTCCATTAGCGTCTTTAGCCATTTTTTTCCTTTCTTTGATTTAAAATATTTAAAATTTGCACCACTAAAGCAAAAGCCATAGCAGTATAAATATATGCCTTATCAATATGAATATCAAAACTTTCAGCAACTAAAACTACGCCTATTAGCACCAAAAAAGCTAAGGCTAAAATTTTAATGCTTGGATATTTTTCAACAAAATCTGCTATAGGTTTAGAAGCAAAAAGCATCACAGCTACTGCGATAATAACAGCGATAATCATGATGGTTACATCTTGAGCAATTCCTACTGCGGTAATAACACTATCAAGTGAAAATACTATATCAATCACAGCAATTTCAGCTACAACTATCCAAAGTTTATTGCTTGCTTTAAAATGACTTTGGCTTTCTTCTTGATGAGAAATTTGCTCTTTAATTTCTTTAATAGACTTTACAATCAAGAAAAGCCCACCTAGTAAAAGAACTAGATCTCTACCTGAAATTTCATTGCCCAATACACTAAACAAAGGTGTTACAAGTTTCATCACCCAAAAAAGAGATAAAAGAAGTAAAATTCTTGTAATCATTGCAAAAGCTAAACCTAAGATACGTCCTTTATCACGATGTTCAGGGGGTAGTTTACTTACTAAAATAGCTAAAAAAATGATATTATCTATCCCTAGTACAATTTCAAGAGCACTTAAAGTAGCTAAAGTAATCCAAGCATCAATACTAAATATCCATTCAAACATAAATTTCCTTGAAAATTTTAAAATTTTTTTAAAGCGATATTTTATAGTTTTAAAGCAAATACCTTTAATTCTTTAAGAAAAAATTTCAATCACACTTAAGGGTAAAATTTCATGTTCTAGGCTATGAATTTTTTCTTCAAATTCTTCAAAACTCAAATTTCTTTTTTCAAAAGCTTTTTGAGCTATAATCATCCCACCATCAAGTTCTTCATTGACCCAATGCACACTCACGCCAGCCACTTTCATATCACTTTCATAGCTTTCTTTAATCGCATGTGCTCCTTTAAAAAGTGGCAATAAAGAAGGATGAAGATTGATCGCTTTAATATTTTTTGTAAAAACAGGACTTAAAATTCTCATAAAACCTGCTAATACAGTAAGATTTGCTCCACTTTCTTTGATTTTTTGTACTAAAATCGTATCAAATTCTTCACGAGTATTATAAGCCTTATGATCAACAATCACAGTATCAAGACCAAATTTTTTTGCCCTTTGTATACCAAAAGCATCTTTTTTATTGCAAAGGCAAAGTACTACTTCATAGGTATTTTCTCCTATAGTTTTTTTATGAAGTTTTTCTAAAATATTTTCTAAATTACTTCCATTTCCACTAAAAAGTACAGCTAATTTTACAAGCATTTTAATCCTTTGATAAGTTTTAAAGCATCAAAGCTATTTTTATTAAATTTATATTTCTTTGCAACAAGTCCATGGGCTAAAGTAGCATTTTTTGCTGCTTCTAAAGCACTAAAACCAAAACCTAAATGCGCAGCAATCATTCCACTTAAAACATCTCCACTCCCACCTTTAGCTAAGGCTTGATTTCCTAAATTTACAACAAATAATTTTTCTTTTTGTACAATAATAGGATTTGCTCCTTTTAAAACAAGAACACAATCATAATTTTGTGAAAATTTTCTAGCGTAGAAAAAGCGATTTTTTTGCAATGTTTCTATATTTAAATCCTCATCAAAGCATATTTTATAAAGTCTTATAAATTCTTTTGGATGAGGGGTTATAACGACATCTTTTCTGTTTAAATACCAAAGCAAAGCTTCACTTAAAAAGCAGTTTGCATCCAAGATCAAAGGAGTGTTTTGCAAAATTTCATCTTTTAGAAAATCCAAATTTTCAAGCCCCATACCTAAAGCAATAGCACTTGCATTATTTTCAATTTTTTCTTTTAACATCAAAAGAGGCGAGAAGCTTTTTTGTGCTACTAAAGAAACAAGACCTGCTCCAAAATTTAAGGCTCCAAGTCCTGCTAAAGTTCCAGCGCTTGCATTGGCAACTATATAAATATGGCCAAAATTTCCTTTATTAGCGTTGATTTTTCTATCTATAGTTTTTAAATCTTTTTTTTCAAGCAAAAAAGCTTGAGAATTAGGGTAAAATTTCTTAGAGCTAATGCCTAAATTGGCTATTTTAATCCTTCCTACAAATTCCTTAGCAAAATCTTCAAGTAAAATTTCCTTTAAGGCTCCCATGCAAAGTGTAATATTAGCTTTAAAACAAGGATAAAATCCCAAATTTGTAGGCATATCACAAGCTATTTTTAAAGCCTTGCTTTGATTAGCTTTTTGAATTATTAAACTTGTTTTTTCATCTAAGCAACGATTTAAGCCTGTGCCTAAAATACAATCAATGATAATATGAAATTTTTTAAAATCAGGTTCTTTTTTACAAAATTTAAAAGCATAATTTTGTAAAATTTGCTCTTGTTTTTTAAAAAGCGTATTTTCTTTAAAGCCTACTTTATAAGCTTTAGCGTGTTTTAAATTTCTTAAAGCCACCAAGCCATCTGAAGCGTTGTTACCCCCGCCTAATAAAAAAAGTATTTTTACTTTTTTAATCTTGCCTTGAATGCAGATTTTTTTAGCTTCTTTTTTAATTAGTTTGGCTAAATTTAATCCCGCATTTTCCATTAAAATAAGCTCATCTAAGCCTTTATTTATAGCATTTTGTTCTAAAATGTTTATATTATCAATAATAGCTTTCATAATCTTTTTTCACCAAAAAATATATATTTTTTTCTCTTTCTTCTTCAAATTTTTTCATTTTAGGTAAAAATTTCTGGATCAAAGCACGAAAATTCTTAAAACCATAATTTTGCGGATGAAAATCCGAGTATTTGCGGTTCATATTAGTGCGTATTAGTGCGTATTCGGCACGCCCTTTTTCATCGATAAGCTGTTCGGTGATATTGATTAAAGCTCTTAAATAATCCTTACTTAAAATATCTTCTTTTTTACTCTCATCTTTATCTAAATAAAAAAATTCACTAAAGGCATTTACATAGGATTTTATAGACTTTTCAAGCCCCATTCCTATAACTTGTTTTTTATTTTCTCTTAATTTTTGAATGAGTGAAGTATAATCACTATCGCTTGAAACAATAACAAAAATATCTATGTTTTTTTCATAAAATATGGACATGATTTCAGTGATTAAATACATATCGCTTGAGTTTTTGTTGGCTGCAAAATTAAATTGTTGCATAGCAATTAAAGAATATTCAGCAATTTGCTCTCTCCAACCTTGTATATTTTTTTGAGTCCAATCTCCATAAATGCGTTTAATGATAACCTCTCCATAATCTGAAGCGATATCAAAAATACTTTTAGCGTATTTTGCAGGGATATTTTCTGCATCTATAAAGATAGCTATACTTTTATTTTCCATTTTAATTCCTTGCTCTAAAGCTTAAAGCTTCTAAAATATGGGTTTTGTTAATATTAAGACTTTGTTCTAAATCCGCTATACTTCTTGAAACTTTTAAAATTTTATTGAGTGATCGCAAAGAAAGATTATAACGTGAAATTGCTAAATCTAGTGTATCTTTGGCATCTTTTTCCAATACACAAAAACGACTTAAATCTTCATCTTTTAATTTCCCATTAAATTCTTTTTGCCCCCGTTTTTTACCAAAAATAAAAGCTTGTAAAATTTTTTCACTCATTTCTTTAGAACTTATACTTGTTTTATCATCCTTGCTGATCTCATCCATAGCTACATAAAGATCAATCCTATCCATAATAGGAGCTGAAATGTGATTTTTGTATTTTTTAATCTCATTTTCACTACAAACACAAGAAAGATTTTTAGAAAATAAATTTCCGCAAGGACAAGGATTTTGAGCGGCTATAAAGCTAAATTTTGTTTCATAAGTGATTTTAGAATTTACTCTTGAAATATGAATTTTATGATCCTCTAAAGGCTCTCTTAAACTCTCTATGATTTGCTTGTTAAAATGTGGAAATTCATCAAAAAACAATACTCCACCATTTGCAAGTGCGACTTCTCCAATTCTAGCATTTTTTGTTCCTCCGCCAAAAATACTTGCTCTTGTAGAAGTATGATGAGGATGACGAAAAGCACGAATTTTAGTAAATTCACAATCTTTTGAATCTAAAGACATATAAGCATTTTGCATTAAAATTTCACTTAAACTTTGAGGAGGCATGATATAAACAAGGCGTTTAGCACACATACTTTTACCACTTCCTGGACTTCCTTCAAATAAGATATTATGCATACCTAAAGCAGCTATTATACAAGCTCTTTTAGCTTTTTCCTGCCCTTTGATGTCTTTAAAATCAAGTTTAAAATCCATATTTTGTAAAAAAATTTCATTTTCTATTTGCAAAGGGTTTGTAAATAAAGGATGATTGTGCGAGAAGTGAAAATTTTCATAATTTTTTTCTTTAAAAAACTCTATTGCTTCATTTAAATTTTCAAGTCCATAAACCTCCAAATTTGGTATCATGGAAGCTTTTTGAGCTATGCTTTTTGGAACAACGATTTTAGCTTTTTTAATTTTAGCAGAGAGAAACAAAAGCAAAGAAAAAAGCTCGTTGGTGCTTTTAATACTTCCATCAAGTCCTAATTCTCCTACTACAAAAAAGTCATCTAATTCTTCATTTTGCAAAAGGATTAATAAAGCAATGGCCAAATCAAAATGAGATCCCTTTTTTGGGATGCCTGAAGGACTAAGATTGATAGTAATTTTTTTAGCAGGAAAAGCAAAATCACAACTTAAAAGCGTGGCTTTGATGCGTTCGATACTTTCCTTAATCGCTACACTTGCAAGTCCTACTATGCTTAAATTTGGCAAACCTCTTGTAAAAGTGGATTCTACCTCTATAATGTCTAAGCCTTCATGAAAGCTTATGCACTTTAGTTTTTTCATTTCTCTTTTTTATGATTTTTCTTCTTTTTCTTAAATTCTTTATCGAATTTTTGACGCTTAGCAAAAGAAATTTTTTCTATAAATAAATGTCCATTTAAATGATCATTTTCGTGTTGAATGGCCACAGCTAAAAAACCTTTTGCTTCAAGTTCTTTAAATTCTCCAAAGCGATCTTGATATTTAAGTAAGATATGATTATAGCGTTTTACTTCTTCGAAAAAATCTGGCACACTCAAACACCCTTCTGTGCAAGTGATCATTTCTTCATCTAAAGGAATAATTTCAGGATTAATAATCTCTAGCAAATCTTCTTTTTTTTGTTCATCATTTTCATCAAAAATATTCACAAGTAAAGCACGCAAAGGAATATCCACTTGAATAGCTGCTAAACCTACTCCATTACTTGCTATCATAGTTTCATACATATCATCAAGCAAGGTGTGAAGTTCTGCATCAAATTTATTTACAATTTCAGAGTTTAAAAAAAGTCTAGGATTAGGATAAGTGATAATTTTTCTAACCATTAAAAAACCTTTGTTTTAAATGATCTCCAAAGAAATCATTTAAAACTTTTTTCCAAAACCTTATCAATCAGTCCATATTCTTTAGCTTCTTGTGCTGACATGAAAAAATCTCTTTCTGTATCTTTTGCTATTTTTGTAACTTTTTGCTTAGTATTTTTTGCCAAAATATCATTAAGTATAGTTTTAAGTCTTAAAATTTCTTTAGCTTGAATTTCAATATCTGTGGCTTGACCTCTAGCTCCACCTAAAGGTTGATGAATCATAATGCGTGAATTAGGCAAAGCAAAACGCTTTCCTTCTGCGCCACAACTAAGCAAAAATGCTCCCATAGAAGCAGCTTGTCCTATGCAAATCGTACAAACATCAGGTTTGATATAGTTCATAGTATCATAAATACTAAAACCACTTGTAATGACACCGCCTGGAGAATTAATATAAAGATAAATATCTTTTGTAGGATCTTCAGCTTCTAAAAAAAGAAGTTGTGCTACGATAGAAGCAGCAAGTTCATCATGAATTTCACCACTTAACATAATAATTCTATCTTTTAAAAGGCGTGAATAAATGTCATAACTTCTTTCACCACGACTAGATTTTTCAATAACATAAGGAATAAACATTATTTATCTTCTTTCTCTTTTTTGCTCGCTTTTTCCGATTTTTCTGTTTTTGGCATAAAAATATCATTAAAAAGTTTTTCTTCAATCAAAGCCATTTTCACAGCAGGTAAAGCTCCTTGTTTTTTATAGTTTTCTAAATGCTCTTTTGGATTCATACCATAGCGATATGCTTCAAAATAAATCGCTTGAATCAATTCTTGATCATTTACCTCAATCTTACGTAATTTTGCAAGCTCATCAATAATAAAAGTAAGTTTTACACTTTTTTGCGCTTCTTCTTTAAAAGAATCACGTTTTTCTTGGTATTTTTCTTTACTTGCTTTAAGCTCTTCGATTTCTTTTTCACTAAAAGTATTAAAAGCTGCACGCATTTGCATATCAGTTTCTTGTTCTACTATGCCTTTAGGTAAATCAAAATTATATTTTTCAATCAAAGCATCTGCAAATTTACCTTTTAATTCGTCATTTACAAGTTTAAAAAGCTTTTCATTTTTGATTTGCTCTTTTAATTTTTCATCTAAAACTTCAACACTAGCTTTTTCTTCTCCTGGTAAAAGTTTTTTAAGCATTTCTTCATCAAGTTCTGGAATTTTAAGCTCTTGAATTTCATGTAGTTTTACTTTAAATACGGCATCTTTACCCGCTAAATGCGCTGCACCGTATTCTTTAGGGAAAGTTACTTTGATATCTTTTTCTTCACCTATTTTCATTCCTACCATACCATCTTCAAAACCTGGAATAAATTGCTTAGAACCAATTTCTAAAACATAATTTTCAGCTTTACCACCTTCAAAAGCTTTATCATCTACAAAACCTTCAAAATCAAATTTTGCAAAATCACCTTCTTTTAAAGCTCTTTTTGTTTTTATAGCTTCAGGAGTAGCAAAACGCTTTAAAAGTTCATCTTTTTTCTCATCAATTTCTTTTTTACCTACTTTTGGAGTTTGGTATTCAGGAATGAGTTTTTCATAACCCTCAAGTTTGATTTCAGGTTTAAAAGAAAGTATTAACTCAGCAATAATTTCTCCATCTTTACGATCAAATTTTTCAAAATATGGCTCACCTACAAGCTCTTTACTTTCTTTTTTAAGTTCTTGTAAAGCACTATTTATAGCAGATTTAAAAAGATTTTGTTCCGCGTCTTGAGTGAGTTCTCTTTCATATCTTTTAAGTACAGCACTTACAGGAACTTTTCCTGGTCTAAACCCATCCATTTTTACACTTTTAGAAGCTTTTTTTGCTAAATTTTCTACTTCACTTTTGATCATTCCTGAAGGAATTTTTACACTAGCAGTCGCATTAACAGAATCTAGTTGCTTTGCCTTTACTTCCATAGTTTTTTTCCTTATAAAATAAAATTTGCTTTCAATGATAGCAAATTTTTCCTTATTGCTTGCATAAAATTTTAAAGTAATTTATGATAAAATTGCAATATTACATTATTATTAAAATATAAAAATATTTTTGGAGAAAAATTTGCAAAAAAAATTTGAAGATTGTGTTAAAACTATGCTTGAAATTATAGGAGAAAATCCAAATCGTGAAGGACTGATTAAAACACCAAATCGTGTTTTTAAAGCTTATGAATTTCTTACTAGTGGTTATACGCAAAATGTCAAAGAAATTTTAAATGACGCTTTATTTGAAAGCTCTAATAATGAAATGGTTTTAGTGCGTGATATAGAATTTTATAGTCTTTGCGAACATCATCTTTTACCTTTTTTTGGGCGTGCTCATGTAGCCTATATCCCTAATAAAAAAGTAGTAGGTTTAAGCAAAATTCCACGCCTTGTAGAGGTGTTTGCAAGAAGACTTCAAATTCAAGAACAACTTACCGAACAAATCGCACAAGCTTTAATGGAAAATGTCGATGCAAAAGGTGTGGGTGTAGTCATAGAAGCAAGACATATGTGTGTTGAAATGCGTGGAGTGCAAAAAGCTAATTCCACCACTACAACTTCAGCTTTGCGTGGAATTTTCTTGAAAAATGAAAAAACCAGAGAGGAATTTTTTTCTCTCATAAACTCTGCTAAACAGGTAAGATTTTAATGAATCTTGAAAAACTACGCTCCAAACTTGGTAAAGAAAATTTAAGTGCTATCTTTGGAGAGATTACAAAAATTTCTGCTACGAGTATAGAAATTCGTGGGCTTAAAACAGGGGTTGGAGATATAGTAAAGCTAGTTTCTAATGAAAATGAAAATTTAAACACTCTAGCTATGGTCGTAGAAATCAAAGAACAATTTAGCTATTTAAGCCCTTTTTCTTTTATAGAAGGTTTTAAAATAGGCGATCGTGCTTTCATAAGTGATGCAGGTATGCAAATAGGCGTTAGCGATGAACTTTTAGGCAGAGTAGTAGATCCTTTTATGCGTCCAAAAGATGGTAAAGGAGCTATAGAAGTAAGTAAATATATGCCTATAATGCGTGCACCTATTGATGCGATGAAAAGAGGGCTTATAGAAGAAGTTTTTCCCGTGGGTGTTAAAACCATAGACGCACTTTTAACTTGTGGTGTAGGGCAAAAACTTGGTATTTTTGCAGGAAGCGGGGTAGGAAAATCCACTCTTATGGGAATGATAGTTAAAAATTCCAAAGCTCCTATAAAGGTAGTGGCGCTCATAGGAGAAAGGGGGCGTGAAATTCCTGAATTTATACAAAAAAATTTAGGCGGAAAGCTCGATGATACAGTGATTATTGTTGCTACAAGTGATGATAGTGCTTTGATGCGTAAATACGGTGCTTTTTGCGCAATGAGTGTGGCAGAATACTTTAAAGAACAGGGCAAAGATGTACTTTTTATCATGGATAGTGTAACGCGTTTTGCTATGGCACAAAGAGAAATTGGACTAGCTCTTGGAGAGCCTCCTACAACCAAAGGTTATCCGCCAAGTGTTTTAAGTCTTTTGCCTCAACTCATGGAAAGAACGGGTAAAGAAGAAGGTAAAGGCACTATAACAGCCTTTTTTACCGTTTTGGTAGATGGAGATGATATGAGCGATCCAATCGCCGATCAAAGTCGTTCTATCTTAGATGGACACATTGTTTTAAGCCGTGAATTAACAGACTTTGGAATTTATCCTCCTATTAATATACAAAACTCTGCTTCAAGGGTGATGAGTGACATTATAAGTCCTGAACATAAACTTTGGGCAAGAAAATTTAAGCGTTTAAACTCGCTTTTAAAAGAAAATGAAGTATTGCTTCGCATCGGTGCTTATCAGAAAGGAAGTGATAAAGAACTTGATGAAGCTATTTCTAAAAAAGAATTTATGCAAAAATTCTTAGGACAAAATCCTGAAGAAAGCTTCGAATTTAATCAAACTTTAGAGCTTTTAAGTCAAATTGATACACCAAATACTCCTTTGCCACCAACTCAAAATATAAATGTAGGAAGTGCAAGTGCAACTTTGCCTAATCCTAATTTAAAATAAAATTATTTAATAAAATAATCTCCATCAAAACTGATTAAAGAATATTTCCTTTCATCGCCTATACTTTGAGTTAATTCTTCTATGCTTAAAAAACTTAGCGTATCAGCTTCTACATATTCACGCACTTCTTCAGCATTTTTATTTGCACTGATAAGTTCTTCAAAAGTTGGAGTATCTATACCATAAGTATCAGGAAATTTGATCTCAGGACAAGCTATGGCAAGATGGATTTTGCTCGCTCCTGCAGCACGCAGTAAAGAAATGATTTTTTTAGAAGTAGTGCCACGCACCAAACTATCATCAATGACTACGATTTCTTTGCCTTCTAAAACTTTACGCATAGGGTTAAGCTTTAGTTTTACTTTTAAATTTCTAAGCTCTTGAGTTGGCTCTATAAAAGTTCTTCCTACATAATGATTTCTTACTATTGCCATTTCAAGAGGGATTTGTAAATATTGCGCAAAACCTATAGCTGCACTTACTCCACTATCTGGCACAGGCACGACAAAGTCTGCTTTATAAACAAATTTTTTAGCTAAAGCTTCGCCCATTTTTTTACGCACTTCATACACGCTTTTGCCTTCTACTATGCTATCAGGTCTAGCAAAATAAATGTATTCAAAAGCACAAATTCTAGGAGTTTGAGAAAAAAGTTCTATGCTTTCAAATTTATCATTTCCCTGAGTAAAAATAAGCATTTCTCCTGGTTTAACATCACGAATAAACTCAGCTTCTATAAGATCAAAAGCACAAGTTTCACTAGCAACTATATAGCCTCCATCTTTTAAACGTCCTAAAGATAAAGGACGTACTCCATGAGGATCTCTTACAACATAAAGTTTATCTTTGCTTGCTAAAACAAAACAATAAGCCCCTATACATTCTTTCAAACTCTCAATAAATCTATCTTTTAAGCTTTCTTGCTTACTTCTTGCGATAAGATGGACAAGATTTTCTGTATCCATATTGGTTTGAAAAATAGCCCCATCTTGAATAAGTCTTGATCTTACCTCTTCTTTATTAACTAAATTTCCATTATGCGCTAAAGCAATATCACCTAAAACCGAAGTAGCTGCTATGGGCTGAGCATCATTTAAACTTGAATTTCCTGCTGTAGAATAGCGATTATGCCCTATAGCGATTTCACCTTCTAAAGTTTTTAGATTATCAGGATTAAAAATTTGACTCACTTCACCTTTGGCTTTAATAGTCTTAATATTTTTACCATTACTCACACTAATACCACTTGCCTCTTGCCCACGGTGTTGCATAGCAAAAAGCGCATAATACGCATAAGTGCTAGCATTTTTTGAATTGATAACTCCTACAACTGCACACATTTTAAATTCCTAAAAAATCATTGATTGAATACATTTTTGCTTCTTGCTTACTAAGCCAAATAGCGATTTTAATCGCACCTTTAGCAAAAGTCGCCCTTGAAGTAGCGGTATGATTAAGTTCTAAAAATTCCCCATCTTCATAAAAACCTACTGTATGGCGTCCTACTATATCGCCACCCCTTAAACTCATCACGGCAATCTCATCTTTGCTTCTTTCACCTATAATGCCATCTCTTCCACTTACTCTTACTTTTTCAAGTTCTAAATTTCTAGCTTTTGCTACACTTTGGGCTAAAGTCATAGCCGTACCGCTTGGTGCATCTTTTTTATGGCGATGATGCATTTCTAAAATTTCTATATCAAAATTTCTTAGCATTTGACTGGCTTTACTAGCAAGATAGTTTAAAACCGCAACACCTAAAGACATATTGGTCGCATAAAAAATCGGCATCACTTCACTAGCACTTTGCATCAAATGTAAAATTTTCTCATCAAGTCCTGTTGTACCTATTACCAAAGGTTTAGGCATAGTTCTTGCATAATTTAAAAGCTCATGAGTTCCACTTGGGGAAGAAAAATCAATAATCACATCGCTTTTTTCAAAAAGCTCTTCTAAATTTCCACCCTTATCATAAAGTATCGAAATTTGTGCTTGCGTTTCGCTTTTTAAACATTCTTCAATTTGTTTTCCCATGCGTCCTTTAGCGCCATAAATTCCTATTTTAATCATCTTTTTCCTTGAAAATAAAATATTGATTTTAGCATTTATTTTGTAAATTTTAAATAATAAAATTAAGCTTTATAATTTTTTAATTTATATAAATTATCTAACAATTTTGCTTCTTCTCCTAAGCCCTTGCTATGATAAAATTTTAAATTTTTACTAAGATATTTTTGCTCTACCCAGCCACCAAAATCATGTGGATAAAGATAGTCTTGTTTTTCTTGATGATTGTTGTTAAGATAATTAGGTATTTCTAAAGCTTCATTATTTTTTACATAGTTTAAAGCTTCATTGATAGCTTTGTAGCTTGCATTGGATTTGATTGTGCTTGCTAAATAAACTACGCATTGGGCTAGGATAATTCTTGCTTCAGGATAACCTATATTTTTAACAGCTTCCAGAGTCGAAACTGCTAAATTTAAAGCATTTGGATCGGCATTTCCGACATCTTCACTTGAAAAAATCACCAAACGCCTAGCGATAAAATCCGCACTTTCTCCTGCATCAATAAGTCTTGCAAGATAATAAATAGCTGCATCAACGTCACTTCCACGTAAACTTTTTATCATTGCACTTGCTAAGATATAATGTGTATCTTTTGAGCTAACACCCTCACTATTTATGGTGTTGCGAAGTTTTTTAAGATTTTCAAGACTGATATGTTTTTCATCTAAAACCAAGACAAATTCAAGCAAATTTAGCATAGCTCTTGCATCAGCACTTTTAAGTAGAAAATCTTTAGCTTCTTTATCAATATTAAATTTCATTTTTTCTTGTACACGCAAGAGTAAAGTTTCAAGTTCCTTTACCCCTAAAGATTTAAATTCGAAAAGCATGGAACGACTTCTTATACCAGAACTTAAAACAAAATAGGGATTTTCAGTGCTTGCACCGATTAAAATTAAACGGTAATTTTCCATAGGAATTAAAAGCATTTCTTGTTGGGTTTTGCTAAGGCGGTGAATTTCATCAATAAAAATTAAAGGTTTATAAAGACTATTTTTATAATTATCTAAAATTTTTCTTAGCTCTTCGAGTTTAAAATTTCCTCCATCAAATTCATAAAAATCTAAGCCAAATTCTTTGGCTACAACTCTAGCAAAAGTTGTTTTTCCAGAACCTGCAGTTCCAAAAAAAATACTATGAGGAAGTTTTTGTAAAGCAGTAAATTTTTTGAAAATTTCTATAAGCTCATATTGTCCTAAAATATCATCAAAATTTTCAGGGCGAAAGGTCAAAGCTAGGCTCATTAATTTAAATCCATATTTGAAAATTCACTACCATTAATTTTTAGCTGAGGATTGGCTAAGCTATCATAAGATAAATTTAGAAAAAAGTTATTATTTTCTTTTAAAAAATATTGATTTAAACCTCCATAATCCTTTGTCCAAGGAAAAATTTCATCAGGCTCATCTGAACTGATAACTTGTAATTTTGCTTGATAAGAGTTGTTAATATTTAAATTACCTTGTAGACTGATATTTTGTTTATTTTTTTCAAGAATTAAATTTTGTATTTCTAGATCAAGATTTTTTTGAATAAAATGAGAGATATTGAAATTTGAGTTAAGAAATTTATTTATGGTTATATTAAATTTTGTTTTGTCAAAATTCAAATTCTGACCCAATAAAGATTTAAGATCAATATCAATTTCATTGGATTTTCCTTGTATGTTTAAGTTTATTGCTGAATTTTCTTCATTAAAATTTACTTGGTTTTTACTATAAAAAGAATTGATTTTATTGTTGTCTAGCACAAGATAATCAAAGTTGATCTCTTGTTGGCTATCGCTAAATAAATTTAACTCATAAAATTGTACAGGATTGTTAAAAAATTGTTCGTAATTTAAATTTTGCAATATAAATTTAGTATAAAATTGAGAAAAATCAATCATATCAAAATGTATTTTAATGTTTTTAATTTCTAAATTTTTATTCATTAAAGCTTCAATATATCCGCCGTTTATTATGGTATCTCCGCCTTCATTGCTTAAATTTATATCTTTAATATTTAGAAATATTTTAGAGTTGTTATCGTGTAATTTGAGAGTAAAAGTTCCTAATTGATTGTTTTTTAACACTTCATCTAAAAAATCAAAAGGATTTGTAAAATTTCCTTTTATAATTTTATCTAAGAAAAAATAATTATTAAATTTAAGGTTGATTTTGGTTGAAAGCTGTGTATGAGAGTGATTTAAAGTAAAGCTTCCTTTAGAGGTTAAAAAACCTTTTTTGAAGTAAATATCTGTAATTGTATAATCAGGATTGCTGTTTTTAATAAATTTATTAAATAAAAGTTCGTTAGTGTATCCTATATAAAATATATGAATAATAAAACCTAATATAAAACAAAAAACAATAAAAATCCATTTTTTCATTATTTGCCTTAGATGAAAATATAAGTGTTATTTTATAAATTGCTTGTTAAAAAAGAGTTTAAATTTTTATTTAAGGGTGATGAAGTAGTTTAGTAAAGAATGATTTTTATAAATCCCTTGTTAAGGGATTTATATTAATAAGCTTTTTTATAACATTGAATTTCAATTTTTCTAGCTACTGGAATAGCCTGAGTATTTGGCGTAGCAGGTGTTCCATAAGAAATTTTACTTTCTAAAAAATTTCCAACCTTTAAATCTTTAAAAGTTCCATCTTTATCTGTTCCAAAAATACCACAATCATCCATTTCTATTTCGGTATTTGGTAGAACTTTTATAGCCATTTGTCCGCCATAAATCGAGTCAATAAGCAAGGTTTTATTGTTATCATAAATTTGTGCAATAGTACCTTCAAGTTTTAGACTATCTGCAAAAAGCATTGAGCTAGCTAAAAGTGCTGATGCAAATAAAATACTTTTTTTCATAATTATTTCTCCTTCAATGTAAAGTGATAACATTATAAACTTTTTAAGTGAAGTGAATGTGAAGTTAAAATTTTGACTTTTTAGTTTTGATAATATTATGCAACTTATTATATTTTGACTATCGTTACTTCTAGTTGTAAATTTAAAAGAGTGAATACTTTATCAAAAATAATTAAAAATTATTTTTTTATTCTTGTTTAAAATGGTTACATTAAAAAATATATTTTTTCCAAAAAGCTATAAATTTAAACACATATAAGTTGGACTTAAAATATCCTATTTTATTATCGAATAAAAATGATACAAAAGGATAGGATATGGAAATTTTTTTAGCTTTATTGGGTTTTTTCTCATTAGGATTGATAGTTTGGCTTTTGCTAAAAGATTATACTCCAGCATTAGCTTTTATAAGTGTAAGTATTAGTGTAGCTTGTATTTTACTTATTCTTGAACAACTTGGTTTTGGCGTGGGTGCAGCTTTAGGGGTTAAAGGAGGTGTTTTTGATATTAAAACATTGGTTGCTTTTATTAAAGATGGAGTCAAAAGCGTAACGGATACGGCAGCTTTGTTTGTTTTTTCTATACTCTTTTTTAGTGTTTTAAATGCAAGTGGTTTTTTTACTAAAATTTTAAATGCATTTTTATCAAAAATGAAAGCTAATGTATATCAAGTTTGCATTCTTACTGTTTTTATTGCCGCTGCTGTGCATTTAGATGGTTCAGGTGCTTCTACTTTTCTTATTGTAATACCTGCATTATTACCTATTTATGAGCGTTTAGGTATAAGAAAGACTTCAATGTTATTGATTATTACTTCGGCTATGGGGGTTATGAATGTTATTCCTTGGGGTGGTCCTACTTTAAGAGCGGCTACTAATATAGGAATGGATGCAAATTTGCTTTGGCACCATATTATACCTATTCAGATTGTAGGTTTGGTATTATCCCTTCTTTTGGCAATTTGGATTGCTAAGATAGAAATAAAAAGAGGTGCAGGCGCAGGTAACTTGTCTGGAATAAATTTAAATATAGAAAAAAGCGAACACCATAATGAAAAATGGTTTTGGTTAAATTTACTTGTAGCTATTGGGGTTATTGGGCTTTTAATTAGTGGTATTTTTCCTAGTTATATTTGCTTTATGATAGGACTTGCAATAATTTTACCGCTTAATTATCCTAATTTAAAAATAGCTAAAAAAGTTTTAGATCGTGCAAGTGCTGGTGCAATGCTTATGTATATTACTTTAATTGGTGCTGGGATATTAATAGGCGTATTTGATAAAAGTGGTATTATGGAGAAAATGGGTGTTTTGATTTTAAATTTTGTTCCAGATTATTTAGGTGCTTATATTCCTTTGATGGTAGGGGTATTGGCTGTTCCAATGGCAATTATTTTTTGTACAGATTCTTATTTTTATGGAGTGATGCCTATAGTTTTGAGTGTAACTAAGGCTTTTGGCGCTGAACCTTTGACTATAGCTATTATCATGGTGATAGCAAGAAATTGTGCGACATTTATTTCTCCTGTTGTGCCTGCAACTTTGCTAGGTTGTGGTTTAGCAGAGGTTAATATTAAAGATCATATCAAAAGAAGCTTTTTTTATATATGGGGTATAAGTATTATTTGCTTGATTTTTGCTGAGGTAGCTGGGATAATATAATTAAAATAAAAGAACTTTTGATTTTTCAATGATTGGTTCATTGTTTTATGATATTTTTGAGTCAAAAATTTATAAAAATATAAGCGTTTTTTTGTATTATTTTATTTTGCTTTAGAGAAAAATTATAAATTTAAACTTATAAGAATATTTTTTAAGTTGAAAGTAAATTTTAAAACGGAGAAATGATGTACAAAAAACAAAATTTACCAGAACTTACCTTAAGGGGTTTGATTTTGGGAAGCATTTTAACTATTATTTTTACAGCTTCAAATGTATATTTGGGGTTAAAAGTGGGACTTACTTTTTCATCATCAATTCCAGCTGTGGTCATCTCCATGGCGGTTTTGAGTCTTTTTAAGACTTCAAATATTTTAGAAAATAATATGGTTCAAACTCAAGCTTCAGCAGCAGGAACTTTATCATCAGTTATTTTTGTTATCCCAGGGCTTTTTATGTGTGGATATTGGAGTGAATTTCCACTTTGGCAAACTTTTATGATATGTCTTTGTGGTGGCGGACTTGGAGTGCTTTTTACTATACCATTAAGAAAGGCTATGGTGGTTGAAAGCAAACTTGCTTATCCTGAAGGTAGAGCCGCAGCTGAAATTTTAAAAGTAGCCAATAAAGATCAGAGCAATAAAAAAGGAAAACAAGGTATTAAAGAAATAGCATTAGGCTCTTTTATAGCTGCTATTTTTAGTTTATTAAGCAATGGTTTTAAACTCGCTGCAAGTGAGAGTAATTTTGCTTTTATTTGGAATAAAATGGTTTTTGGTTTTTCTATGGGATATTCTTTGGCACTTTTAGGAGCGGGTTATTTAGTTGGTTTAGCAGGTGCTATAGCTCTTTTTGTAGGTATGTTTTTAGCTTGGGGTATTTTTACTCCTTATCTTTCAAATTTTGAATTCGATAGTGCAAAAAATGCCGTAGATTTAGCTTCTAGTGTATGGAGTTCTAAAGTAAGGCTTATAGGAACAGGAGCTATTGCTATAGCAGCGCTTTGGACTTTAATAGAACTTTTAAAACCCGTTATTGAAGGTATTAAAGAAATTGTTAGAAATGTTAAAATTACTAATCAAGAAAAAAATGAAAGAACAAATATAGACCTTTCTTTAAAAAGTATTTTTATACTTTTTGTTTTAATGGTTGTGGGTTTATTTATTACTTTTTATAGTTTTGTTGAAGATGCTAACTTAAGTATTTATTATCAAATGCTATTTTCATTTGTTGGAACTTTAGTTTCTGTTTTAATAGGTTTTTTTGTTGCAGCAGCTTGCGGATATATGGCAGGACTTGTAGGATCTTCTTCTAGTCCTATTTCTGGAATCGGACTTATTGGTGTTATTATTTCTTCTATTGTTTTTTTGGTTTTAGGTGTGGAACTTTTTCAAGATCCTATGCTTTCTAAATTTGCAGTAGCATTAGCTATTTTTACTACTAGTGTTATTTTGGCTACAGCTGCTATTTCGAATGATAATTTACAAGATTTAAAGACAGGGCATTTAGTCGGAGCTACTCCTTGGAAGCAACAAGTTGCTTTACTTGTAGGCTGTATTTTTGGTGCTTTGGCTATAGTTCCTGTTTTAAATTTGCTTTATCAAGCCTATGGTTTTGTTGGGGCAATGCCAAGAGAAGGTATGGATGCTTCATCGGCTTTAGCAGCACCACAAGCGAATTTAATGAGTACTATCGCTCAAGGAATTTTTCATCACAATATAGAGTGGGGTTATATGGCTTTTGGTGTATTTGTAGGAATTTTAATGATTATTATAGATAAAATTTTAAGAAGAACACAGAAAATGTCTTTGCCACCTTTAGCCGTTGGAATAGGTATTTACCTTCCACCTGCTGTAAATATACCTTTAGTTATAGGCGGAATTTTAAAATATATTGTAATGCAATACTTAACTAAAAAATATGCAAAAAATTCTCATAAAGAAGAAAAACTTGCAAGTTGTGAGCAAAGAGGCACGCTTTTTGCTTCAGGGCTTATAGTGGGTGAAAGTATTTTTGGGGTAATTATCGCAGGAATTACTGTATTTTCAGTAAGTATGGGTGGTAGTGAAAATCCTTTAGCTTTAAATTTAACAAATTTTCATGATAGCGAGCTTTTAGCACTTATCTTTTTTGTGGGAGTTGTATTATATTTCATTAAGCGTATTGTTAAAAAAGATGCTTAATTTTTGGGGTTAAAACCCCATTTAATCCATTCTGATATAATTTTTCTTTTGCAATTATCATTCAAGGATTAAAATGGAAAATTTATATGCTTTAATACTTGGAATTATAGAAGGTCTGACTGAGTTTTTACCTGTTTCTTCAACAGGACATATGATTTTAGGTACGACTATTTTAGGTATTGATATAGATGAGTTTTGGAAAAGTTTTTTGATTATTATCCAGCTTGGTTCTATTTTGGCGGTAATTTTTGTATTTTGGCGTAAATTGTTTCAAGGGCTTGATATTTGGTTAAAACTTGCAGTGGGATTTTTTCCTACTGGAGTTATAGGGCTTTTTGTGGCAAAATACTTAAATGCTTTATTTAATGGTTGGGTTGTGGTTGGAATGCTCATTTTTGGTGGTGTTGTGTTTATTTTTATAGAGCTTGCACATAAAAATAAACAATATCGTATCAATTCTTTAGAAGAAATAAGTTTTAAACAAGCTTTTTGTATAGGTATTTTTCAATCTTTAGCCATGATTCCTGGAACTTCAAGAAGTGGAGCAAGTATTATTGGTGGGCTTTTGTTAAGATTTAATAGAAAAGTGGCTGCTGAATTTAGCTTTTTGCTTGCCATTCCAACGATGATTATTGCTACGGCTTACAGCATTTATAAAGAGCCTGAATTGCTGAGTAACGCAAATTCTTTAATTCCTTTAGGCATAGGTTTTATCACTGCTTTTGTCGTTGCGGTTTTAGTTATAAAATTTTTCTTAAAATTTATTTCTAAATTTAATTTTATCCCTTTTGGAATTTATCGCATTATTTTGGGGCTTATTTTCTTTTATGTGTATTATAGTGGGATTTTAAATGCTGGAAGTGAATTTAAGCTATAAATAAATATTAAATTTATTCTAAGATTTTTTTAAAAATAAGCTGAATTTCAAAAATAATTAAGTCTTAGAAAGTTAAAATTAGAACTTTATAAACACTCACAGGGTAAGTGAGCGACAAAGGGTTAAAAATATGGAAAAAGAAGTTATTGCGTATTTGGATAATGAGACAATAATTGACTCTCAAAGTGTGAAAGATACAAATTTAAAAGAAATTTATTTTGATAATTCTAAAGAAAGTTTAGAAGTAATCCGTCATTCTTGTGCACATTTAATGGCACAGGCGATTAAGAGTTTGTATCCTGAAGCTAAATTTTTCGTTGGTCCTGTTATAGAAGATGGATTTTATTATGATTTTCGTGTAGAAAGTAAGATCGGCGAAGAAGATTTAGTAAAAATTGAAAAAAAGATGAAAGAACTTGCTGAAGCAAAGATTGAAATTTCAAAATATGAAATCACAAAAAACGAAGCTTTGACTAAATTTCAAAATGATGATTTAAAACAAGAAGTTTTATTGCGTATTCCTGATGGAGCTGTAAGTATTTATAAGCAAGGCGAATTTGAAGATTTGTGTCGTGGTCCTCATGTGCCAAATACGAAATTTTTACGCTTTTTTAAACTCACTCGTGTTGCAGGAGCGTATTTGGGTGGTGATGAAAAAAGAGAAATGCTTACTCGAATTTATGGGACTGCTTTTGCAGATAAGGAAAGTTTAAAAGAGTATTTAACTATTATTGAAGAAGCTAAAAAACGTGATCATAGAAAGCTTGGAACAGAGCTTAAGCTTTTTACTTTTGATGATGAGATCGGAGGAGGTCTTCCTATTTGGTTGAGTAATGGTGCAAGACTTAGATCTAAACTTGAACATATGCTTTATAAGATCCATCGTTTGCGTGGTTATGAGCCTGTGCGTGGGCCTGAGCTTTTAAAAGCAGATGCATGGAAAATCAGTGGACATTATGCAAACTATAAAGAAAATATGTATTTTACACAAATTGATGAACAAGAATATGGCATTAAGCCTATGAACTGTGTGGGGCATATTAAAATTTATCAAAGTGATATAAGAAGTTATCGTGATTTGCCTTTGAAATTTTTTGAATACGGCGTGGTGCATCGTCATGAAAAAAGTGGGGTTTTGCACGGACTTTTTAGGGTGAGAGAATTCACTCAAGATGATGCGCATATTTTTTGTATGCCAAGTCAGATTAAAGAGCAGGTTTTAGAAATTTTAGCTTTTGTAGATAATTTGATGAAATTATTTGATTTTAGCTATGAAATGGAAATTTCAACTAAACCTGA
Organism: Campylobacter sp. US25a; assembly: GCF_004379075.1. NCBI lineage: Bacteria > Pseudomonadati > Campylobacterota > Epsilonproteobacteria > Campylobacterales > Campylobacteraceae > Campylobacter > Campylobacter sp. US25a. The sequence goes on along the minus strand of NZ_RYYM01000007.1, from coordinate 30,792 downwards.
AAAAGCCATAGGTGATGATGAAATTTGGGAAGTAGCAACTAAGGCTTTAAAAGAAGCTTTAGATGAACAAGGTTTAAAATACGGTATTGACGAAGGTGGAGGGGCTTTTTATGGGCCAAAGATTGATATTAAAATCACCGATGCTTTAAAAAGAAAGTGGCAATGCGGAACCATACAAGTAGATTTTAACCTGCCAAGTCGTTTTAAACTTGAATACACTGATAGTGATAATGAAAAAAAACAACCTGTAATGTTGCATCGTGCGATTTTAGGTTCTTTTGAAAGATTTATAGGAATTTTAACCGAGCATTGTGCGGGTGAGTTTCCATTTTTTATCGCACCAACTGCGGTGGGTATAGTGCCAATAGGCGAAGCACATATTGCTTACGCAAAAGAAATTCAAAAAGAATTATTAGAGCTTAATATTGATAGCGAGGTGTATGAAAAAAATGAGAGTTTAAGTAAGAAAATTCGTATCGCTGAAAAACAAAAATTACCTATGATTTTAGTTTTAGGCGATGATGAGGTGGCAAAGCGTAGCGTTGCTTTAAGAGATAGAAGAGCTAAAGAACAAAAAAATCTTAGCTTGGATGAATTTATTAAATTAGTTAAGGAGAAAATGAGTGAGGTACACTTTTGAGTAAAGAAAAAGAAGTATTGCTCAATGAAGAAATAAGAGCGGATGAAATCAGATGTGTTGGCGATGATGGCAAGGTTTATGGTATTATTAGTAGTGATGAAGCTTTAGAAATTGCAAATCGTTTAGGACTTGATCTTGTAATGATAGCTGCAGATGCTAAGCCACCTGTTTGCAAGATCATGGACTATGGTAAATTCCGTTATCAACAAGAGAAAAAACAAAAAGAAGCAAAGAAAAAACAAAAAGTGATTGATATAAAAGAAATCAAACTTTCTGTAAAAATTGCTCAAAATGATATTAACTACAAGGTAAAACATGCTTTAGAATTTTTAGAACAAGGTAAGCATGTGAGATTTCGTGTGTTCTTAAAAGGACGTGAAATGGCAACTCCTGAAGCAGGTGTAGCTTTGCTTGAAAAAATTTGGACTATGATAGAAAATGAAGCTAATCGTGACAAAGAGCCAAATTTTGAAGGTCGTTATGTAAATATGCTTGTAACTCCAAAAAAAGCTTAATCCACTTTTGTGGATAAGGCTTTTAAAGGTTTTAAATTTTGAAAGAAAATCCTTCTTTTTTAAAAGAGCAAATTATAACTTATCTTGGAAATAAAAGAGCGCTTTTAAGTTTTTTAAATAAGGGCTTTAAGGTAGCTAAAAAAGAACTTGGTAAAGATAAATTTAGTTTTTGTGATATATTTAGTGGCTCAGGTGTTGTAAGTCGTTTTGCAAAAGCACACTCAAATTATATTTTAGCCAATGATTTAGAAGATTATTCAAAACTCATCAATGAGTGTTATCTTGCTAATAAAGACAAAGATTTGCTTCAAAATATAAAAAAGTATTATAAAAAATTAATCCAAAATTTAGGTTTTCAAAAAGGTTTTATCAGTGAGCTTTATGCTCCAAAAGATGATGATGATATTAAAAAAAATGAAAGGGTTTTTTATACTTTTAAAAATGCTTTATATCTTGATACTATGAGACAAAGAATTGAAAATGAAATTCCAAAAGAATTGAGACATTTCTTTATAGCCCCTTTAATTTATGAAGCTAGTGTGCATTCAAATACTAGTGGAGTTTTTAAAGGTTTTTATAAGGGTAAGGATGGTATCGGAAAATTTGGTGGCGAAGGACAAAATGCACTTAAACGCATTAAAGGAGAAATAGAGCTTAAAATGCCTATTTTTTCAAATTTTTCTTGTGAATTTGAAGTGATGCAAAAGGATGCAAGCATGCTTGCAAAAGAACTTGATTTTTTTGATGTGGTTTATCTTGATCCTCCTTATAATCAACATCCTTATAGTTCTAATTATTTTATGTTAAATTTAATCGCAAATTATAAAAAACCTGAAGAAATTTCTAAAATCAGTGGCATTCCAAAAGATTGGAATCGTAGTACTTTTAATAAGTCAAAATTTGCCCAAGACGCTTTATTTGAACTCATTAATGATTTAAAAGCAAGAGTGATTTTACTTTCTTATAATTGTGAAGGTTTTGTAAAAAAAGAAATTTTTTTAAAGCGTTTAAGTACTCTTGGAAAATGTCGGATTTTAGAACAAAAATATAATACTTTTAGAGCTTCTCGCAATCTTAAAAATCGTAATATCCATCTTCATGAACAACTTTATATTTTAGTTAAAAATTAAATTCTTGTTGCTAAAATTATTTTTTATTTTGCATGATTAAATTAATTTTATTTTTTCAGATGTTTTGATTTTCGAGCAATAAAGATAAGGTTGAAGAGAATAATAGTTAAAATTTTTAACTTTTTTTGTTTATAATACTTCCTTTTACATTTAAAGGATAAAGATGAAAATAAAAGTTGGGATTTTAGGAGCGAGTGGTTATGCAGGTAATGAGCTTGTACGCATTTTGCTTAATCATCCCAAAGTTGAAATTTCTTATTTAGGTTCGAGTTCTAGCGTGGGACAAAATTATCAAGATCTTTATCCTAATACCCCTTTAAATTTATGTTTTGAAAATAAAAATTTAGATGAACTTGAACTTGATCTTTTGTTTTTGGCTACTCCGCATGAATTTAGCGCTAAGCTTTTAAATGAGAATTTGTTAAAAAAGATGAAAATCATTGATTTAAGTGCAGATTTTCGTCTTAAAAATCCTAAAGATTATGAGCTTTGGTATAAATTCACTCATCCTAATCAAGAGCTTTTGCAAAATGCAGTTTATGGACTTTGCGAGCTTTATAAAGAAGAGATAAAAAAAGCAAGTTTAGTGGCAAATCCAGGTTGTTATACCACTTGTTCTATCTTAAGTCTTTATCCGCTTTTTAAAGAAAAGATCATTGATTTTAGCTCAGTTATCATTGATGCAAAAAGTGGAGTAAGTGGAGCAGGAAGAAGTGCAAAGGTGGAAAATCTTTTTTGTGAAGTTAATGAAAATATCAAAGCTTATGGTTTGGCTTCACACCGTCATACTCCTGAAATTGAAGAACATTTAAGCTATGCAGCCAAAGAGAAAATCACTTTACAATTTACCCCTCATCTTGTACCTATGCAAAGAGGAATTTTAATCAGTGCTTATGCAAATTTAAAAGAGAATTTGCAAGAACAAGATATACGCGATATTTATACAAAATACTATCAAAACAATAAATTCATAAGGCTTTTACCGCCGCAGTCGTTTCCGCAGACTCGGTGGGTTAAATCAAGCAATTTTGCGGATATTAATGTTAGTATAGATCAACGCACAAGGCGTGTTATTGTGCTTGGTGCTATTGATAATTTAATCAAAGGTGCAGCAGGACAAGCTGTTCAAAATATGAATTTAATGTTTGATTTTGATGAAGATGAAGGACTTAAATTCTTTGCAAATTTGTAAAGGATAAAAATGTTAATACGAGCTATGCAAAAAAGCGATTATGAAGTCGTTTATAAGCTTTGGTGCGAGATAAAAGGCTTTGGGATAAGAAGTATTGATGATAGCAAAGAAAATATAGAAAATTTTTTAGATAGAAACCCAAATCTTAGCGTTGTAGCAGTGATTGATGAAGAAATTGTAGGAAGTATACTTTGCGGGCATGATGGACGTACAGGGGGATTTTATCATGTATGTGTACATAAAGATCATAGAAAAAAGGGTATAGCACACGAGATGACGAAATTTTGTCTTGAGGCTTTAAAAGCTCAAAAGATCAATAAAATCGCCTTAATCGCTTTTAAAAACAATGATTTGGGCAATGAGTTTTGGAAACATTATGGTTTTACTTTAAGAGAAGATGCGAATTATTACGATCTTTCTTTAAATGAGTATAATCAAACTAGCTTTAATGCTTAAGGAATGATCATGCAAAAATATTTAGAAAAAGCTAATGTCTTAATCGAAGCTTTGCCTTATATACGCAAGTTTAATTCCAAGATTATACTTATAAAATACGGTGGATCAGCTATGGAAAATGAAGAGCTAAAGCATTGCGTGATGCAAGATATAGCTCTTTTAAAACTCGTGGGTTTAAAGCCTATCATCGTACATGGTGGAGGAAAAGATATTTCTGCTATGTGTGAAAAATTAGGCGTAAAGAGTGAGTTTAAAAACGGTCTTAGGGTTAGTGATAAAGCCACTACTGAAGTAGCCAGTATGGTTTTAAATCATATCAATAAAAATTTAGTCCATAGTTTACAAAATTTAGGAGTTAAAGCCATAGGGCTTTGTGGTAAAGATGGTGCACTTTTAGAATGTGTGAAAAAAGATGTAAATTTAGCTTTTGTTGGCACGATACAAAAGGTAAATTCGAAAATTTTAGAAGAGCTTTTGGAAAAAGATTTTTTACCTATCATTGCTCCTATTGGTATGGATGAGGATTTTAATACTTATAATATCAACGCTGATGACGCAGCTTGTGCGATTGCTAAAGCTTTAAGGGCTGAAAAACTTGCTTTTTTAACGGATACTGCAGGGCTTTATGAGGATTTTAATGATAAAAATTCTTTAATTTCTAAAATCAGTCTTGAACAGGCTAAAATTTTAGCTCCTAAAATAGAAGGTGGTATGCATGTAAAATTAAAATCTTGCATTGATGCTTGTGAAAATGGAGTTAAAAAGGTGCATATTTTAGATGGACGCGTGAAGCATTCTTTGTTGCTTGAGTTTTTTACCGATGAAGGTATAGGCACTTTGGTGGGTTAAAGGATGAAAATGGATTATAAAGAACAAAGTCATATTATCCCTACTTATAAGCGTTTTGATATAGTTTTAGAAAAAGGGCAAGGGGTTTATCTTTTTGATGATAAGGCTAAAAAATATCTTGATTTTTCAAGTGGCATAGGTGTTTGTGCTTTAGGATATAATCATGCTAAATTTAATGCTAAAATCAAAGCTCAAGTGGATAAACTTTTACATACTAGCAATTTATATTATAATGAAAACATAGCCGCTGCAGCTAAAAATTTAGCCAAAGCTAGTGCTTTAGAGCGTGTTTTTTTTACAAATTCTGGTACAGAAAGTATAGAAGGAGCGATGAAAACAGCTAGAAAATACGCCTTTAACAAAGGTATTAAGGGTGGACAATTTATCGCTTTTAAGCATTCTTTTCATGGGCGTACTTTAGGGGCTTTATCGCTTACTGCTAATGAAAAATATCAAAAGCCTTTTAAACCTTTAATTTCAGGGGTTAAATTTGCAAAATATAATGATATTTCAAGCGTTGAAAAACTGGTAAATGAAAAAACTTGTGCCATTATCTTAGAAAGCGTACAAGGAGAAGGTGGGATAAATCCTGCAAATAAAGATTTTTACAAAGCCTTAAGAAAGCTTTGCGATGAAAAAGATATATTATTAATCGCTGATGAAATTCAATGTGGTATGGGTAGAAGTGGAAAATTTTTTGCCTATGAGCACGCACAAATTTTGCCTGATATCATGACTTCAGCTAAGGCCTTAGGCTGTGGGCTTAGTGTGGGTGCTTTTGTAATAAATCAAAAAGTAGCAAGCAATTCTTTAGAAGCGGGTGATCATGGAAGCACTTATGGGGGAAATCCTTTGGTTTGTGCAGGAATGAATGCGATTTTTGAAATTTTTAAAGAAGAAAAAATTTTAGAAAATGTCAATAAACTCACGCCTTATTTAGAGCAAAGTTTAGATGAGTTGATCAAAGAATTTGATTTTTGTAAAAAACGCAAAGGCTTAGGGTTTATGCAAGGGCTTAGTCTTGATAAAAGTATAAAAGTGTCCAAGATCATTCAAAAATGCCAAGAAAACGCACTTTTGCTGATAAGTTGTGGGGAGAATGACTTGAGATTTTTACCTCCTTTGATTTTGCAAAAAGAACATATTGATGAAATGAGTGAAAAGTTAAGAAAGGCTCTAAAGAGTTTTTAATAAATTTTGTAAAAAAAGTTTATTCTTTTCCATCTACTATAGGCACAAATAAACATTCTTCTAAAATTTCTTTTTGTAAATTTGTGCCATTTTTTCTAAGGCGTGTGATGAATTGTTTGCCATTGTGTAAAATAGGAGCGACTAAAATCCCGCCATCGCTTAATTGATCGAGTAAAATTTCAGGAATTTGTGTCGCATAAGCAGAAAATAAAATTCTATCATAAGGAGCATAATTTTTCCAGCCATTTTGTCCATCATCAAATTTTACATTGATATTAAAAAGTTCTAATTCTCTGAAAGTTTGAGCGGCTTTTTTGGCTAAATTTTCTATGCGTTCTATGGTAAAAACACGCCTTATGACTTTGCTTAAAATCGCAGCTTGATAGCCGCTTCCACAACCTATCTCTAAAATACTATCAGCATTTTTAAAATCTAAAGCCATAGTCATTTTAGCTACAGTTAAAGGTGAACTAATCCATTGAGAATTTGCCAAAGGCAAAGCATCAAGGCGATAAGCATGGGCTTTTAAAGGAGAAAAAATTTCACGCGGAATTTGACAAAAAGCATTAAAAAGCTCTTCATTGATAAAAACTTTTTGTGCAATTTCTTCAGCCATATTTTGACATCTTTTTTGTTCAAATGCGTTCATTACTTCTCCTATAAATTTAAATAAAAATTGTAACTAAAAAAGTTGAAATAGAGTTAAACTTAGCTATACTTAAATAAAAAGGAAAAAAATGCTTATAAAATTTAAAAATCATAGTCCCAAACTAGGTCAAAATGTTTTTGTTGCAGAGGGAGCTAAAATCATAGGAGAAATAGAAATAGGAGATGAAAGTAGCATTTGGTTTAATTGTGTTTTAAGAGCTGATGTTAATTTTATAAAAATTGGCAAAAGAACCAATATTCAAGATCTTAGCACGGTGCATGTTTGGCATAGGGAATTTGATGAAAAAGGAAAGTTAAAAGATGCTGGTTTTCCTACAATAATAGGAGATGATGTAACCATAGGACATAATTGCGTTATCCATGCTTGTGTGATAAAAAATCGTGTTTTAATCGGAATGAATGCTGTTGTCATGGATAATGCTTTGATAGAAGAAGATAGCATAGTGGGTGCTGGAAGCGTTGTAACAAAGGGTAAAAAATTTCCGCCACGCTCTTTGATACTTGGAAATCCTGCAAAATTTGTGCGTGAATTAAACGATGAAGAAATAAGCTTTCTAAAACAATCCGCTTTAAATTATGTGGATTTTAAAAACGAGTTTTTAAAAGATCTTCAGTGATATTTTGAAGTTTAGGCGAGAGTTTTACTTCAAATTTCACAAAACGATCAAGATCTAAAAAACTCTCATCGAGTTTTGAGATTTGCTCTTTTGTATAATCTTGAATAGTATTTAAAGATGACTTTTTAAGAAGTCTTTTTTCTTTGTAGACTAATTCTAAAAGTTCTTTGCGTTCTAAATTTTCATCTTGATTTGGGTTTTCGTCAAAAACATAAAGCTCATCAAAAAGGATTTTTTGCGTGTTTTTATCATAAACTCTAAAAAGTTTTTTAAAATGAGGTAGGGTTGATTTTTCGTTATTTTCACTGATTTTTATTTTAGGTTTTATACCTTGATCTTCTAAGGCTGCGAGTTTATAAACACAACTAAAAATAGGATCGCTTGAAGCAGTGATCAATCTTTCGCCTACACCAAAGATATCAATAGGTGCGTTTTGTTCTTTGAGTTTTTTAATGCTCCATTCATCAAGGGCGTTAGAAACTATGATTTTACATTTTTGAAGTCCTGCTTGATCAAGTTCTTGTCTGATTTTCAAACTCAACTCAAGTAAATTTCCAGAATCTATTCTCACACCGCCTTCTTGGATACCAAATTCTTTAAAAACTTTAATTGCATTTTTAAGTCCGCTATTTAGACAATCATAGGTATCAATCAAAAAAACAGGATTTTTTGGATAAATTTTCACATAAGCTTTAAAAGCTTCAAGTTCATTTTCAAACATTTGCACCCAAGAATGTGCCATAGTTCCATTGATAGGGATATTATAAATTTTTCCTGCTAAAGTACAAGCACTTCCTATGCAACCTCCTATAAAAGCTGCTCTTGCCCCTTTTAAGGCCGCTTCACTTCCTTGTGCTCTGCGTGAGCCAAATTCTAAAATTTTACTGTTTTTAGCTGCACGCACGATACGATTGGTTTTGGTAGCAATAAGGCTTTGGTGGTTTAAACTTAAAAGTAAAAAAGTTTCTAAAAGCTGTGCTTCTATAGTTGTAGCTTTAACGCAAAGTAAAGGTTCGTTTGGAAAAATCACTTCTCCTTCACGCATAGCATAAATTTCACCTTTAAATTTAAAGTTAGCTAAAAAATCTAAAAATTCTGTATCAAAAATACCTTGTTTTCTTAAAAATTCTATATCTTCTGCATCAAAACTCAAATTTTCAACAAAGTCTAAAATATCTTCAAGACCTGCAAAAATAGCAAAAGAACCTGAATCTGGAATTTTTCTAAAAAATATATCAAAATAACAAATTTGATCTTTTTTATTGTTTTTGAAATAGCCTTGAGACATTGTAAATTCATAAAAATCACAAAGCAAGGCTAAAGAAGTTTTAGAAGTCATCAAAGCTTATACTACCCTTAGAATAATTCGTTACTTTACTTTCAAAGAAATTGCTCTTTTGATCGTTAAATTTTGAAAAATCATCTACCCATTTAATAGGATGTTTTGCATTGTATAACTTATCTAAATTGATCGCGCTTAATCTTTGATCTACAAGATAATGGATATATTCTTCTATGATATCATCAGTAAAGCCCATGATTTGATTTTGAGTGATGTATTTACCCCATTTGATCTCAAGATCTCCAGCTTTTTTAAACATATCATAAATTTTATTGATATTTTCATCATGGAATAAATCAGGTCTTTCTTTGCGTACTGAATTGATCATATTTTGAAATAATAAAAGATGTGTGATTTCATCTCTTTGGATAAAGCGGATCATTTGTGCTGAACCTAGCATTTTTCCTGCACGTGCAAGTGCGTAAATGGCAGTAAAACCACTATAAAAATATACTCCTTCTAAAATTTGATTTGCCACCATAGCCAAAAGGAGTTTATTATCATCTACATCGCCTGCTAATTCTTCATAAATGCTTGAAATAAAGTCATTTTTTTCACGCAAAGTTTCATCATGCTTTTCCATTTCATAAATCAAATCTGTATTATCGCAAATCGCTTCTACCATAACAGCGTAAGATTTTGAATGGTTTGCCTCTTCATAAGCTTGGCGTGCTAAAACCGCATTGATTTCAGGAGCTGTGATGTAAGGGTTAATATTATCTGCTAAATTATTGGTTTGAAAACTATCCATAGAAATAAGCTGACTCCAAACTAAATCATACATTCTTTTTTCACCTGCGGTTAAATTACAGCGATAATCAAGTGCATCTTTAGTTGTATCCACTTCTTTTGGAAACCAAGTATTTGCCTCCATTAAATCCCAAAGTTTTAAAGCCCAAGTATATTTTGCCTTAGTGAAATTTAAAATTCCATGTGGGTTACCATCAAAAACTTTACGATCTCCTAGGGTTTCGTTTGAGCTTGGATTGTAAATTCTTTTTCTTTGCATTTTTTAACCTTTCTTTATGCTTTGGTGGCTATACAACTTTGAGTTAAAATATCATGTAAATTTAAACGATCTTTTCTTACAAAACTGACAAATAAACCAAAGAGTAAGCCAAAACTTATAATAAATATCACATATCTTAGTAAAATTCTAAGAAAACTTAGTTTCTTTCCCGTTTTTATATCAATAAGATATAAATCATATGCTTTAAGACCTGGGCTTTGTGCCTTTTTTGTTAAAAAAATAGCTTGAATCAAACCAAATAAAAAAGTACATAAAGTTGTGATAAAATGGTTGTTTAAAAAAGCTTCTTTAGAGCCTAATATAAAATAAAATAAATATAAAATAGGAACATAAATAAGAAAAATATCTATAAGCAAAGCTCTAAATCTTAACCATCTAGAGCTAATTTTTGCTTTAGTTTTCATTTAATTTCCACGACTTCCTGGTTTTATGGCTTTGCTCCCTTTTTTACAAAGCGGACAATTTGTTTCATCATAAATTTCAAATTCAAAATTTCCTAGAGTAAAGAGTGGTAAATTTTCAGGTAATTTCGCATTATCTTTTCTTGGAGATTTTAGATTTTCTACCGCACAAAAACCGCGATTTGCCAATGCTGCAAAACCTACAACAATGCCACCTAAACTTTCAATGATTTTTGCACTCTCTAAAGCACTACCACCTGTAGTAATGATATCTTCACAAATTATAAATTTTTCACCCTTTTTTACTTCAAAACCACGTCTTAGAGTCATTTCTTTATTTACTCTTTCAGTGAAGATAAAACGTTTACTACAAGCTCTTGCAAGCTCATAACCTGCTAAAATTCCACCTAAAGCAGGAGAGCAAATGCTATCAAATTCTATCTTATAGCTTGCAATAATCTTTGCAAGTTCATCACAAAGTTTTGCTGCTAATTTTGGATCCTCTAAAACTTTTGCACTTTGAAGATAAAACTGCGAATGTTTACCTGAACTTAGTAAAAAATGCCCTTCTAAATAAGCACCACAATCTTTATAAATTTGCTCTAAATTCATCGTTAAACCTTTAAAAGTTCACTTTCTTTGCTTTTTACACTCTCATCAATTTTTATTGTGTAGGCGTTGGTAAGTTTTTGCACTTCATCATAAGCTTTTTTTGCTTCATCTTCGCTTATTGCCTTATCTTTTTCTAGTTTTTTAACTGCATCGTTGGCATCTTTGCGTATATTTCTTATAGAAACTTTTGCCTTTTCACCCATAGCTTTAGCTTGTTTTACATTTTCTTCTCTTTGCTCTCTAGTCATCGGAGGGAAAAATAATTTTACACTTTCGCCATCATTGTTTGGATTGACACCGATATTTGCAGCTGCAATAGCGCTTTCTATGGTTTTTAGTAAAGGTTTTTCCCAAGGAGTGATGCTAATAGTTGAAGCATCGCTTGCTAAAACAGTTGCTACTTGATTTAAAGGAGTTTGAGTTCCATAATAATCCACTGTAATATGATCTAAAATATGGGTATTAACTTTTCCAGTTCTTAAAGTGGTGAAGTCTTTTTTTAAGGCTTCTAAAGATTTTTCACTTTGGGTTTTTTGTTTGTTAAAAATTTCACTTAGCATTATCATTTCCTTTAATTATTTACTTGAATTAACATCGCTTGGAAGTTGTGGTGCACTTGGAGCGATAGAATTTGTGTTTGGGGTAGCAGGTGCAATAGGAGCACTTGGAATAGTAGTGTTGTTTTCTACTTTAATTTTCTCTGCTAGAGAGTCCTTGCTAGCTTTATTGTATAAATAACCAAGACCAATAGTATTTGCAATAAGTAAAATTCCCATAATAAAGGTAAATTTTGCTAAAAATCCAGCCGGTCCTTTGGCGCCAAATAAACTTTCATTGCTTCCACTATAAGCTCCAAGTCCTATACTTGAACTTTTTTGAAGTAAAACTGCTATACAAATAACTACAACGATGATAAATTGTAAAATGATTAAAAGAGTGATCATTGAAAATTCCTAAAAGTTAATTTTTAAATGATTATTTTAGCTAAATAAAACTTGAAAAGTTTTGAAACTTGATAAGTTTTTGTGAGAAAAATCCCACAAAAACTTATCTGCTATTGAAGCTTCTTAAGATATTAAGTAAAGATACGAAAAGATTAACAAAATCAAGATAAAGTGCTACTGCACCTTCGATTGGAGTTTCATAATTTCCGCGGATAATATTTTGCGTATCATAAAGAATGTAAAATGAAAATAATATTGCAGCTACTGCTGAAATAGCTAGATTAACTATACTGCTTTGGAAGAAAAGGTTTAGTAAAGATGCTGCTACAATAACGATTAATACTATAAATAAAGCTTTACCCATAACAGTAAAATCTTTTTTTGTATTCATAGCAAATACACTAAGTCCTGCAAAAGCAACCGTTGTTAAAGCAAAAGCTTGAGCGATGATAATTCCTCCAGCTGGTAGAGCTAAAACTGAAATAAGTAAAGGTGTAAGCGTTAAACCTGAGCAGAAAGTAAAACCAAAAAGTAAAACAAGATTTAATGGAGCCTCTCTTTTTTTCCATTGCAAAGCAAATAAAAGTCCGATTTCAACAGCAAAAAGGATCCAAAAAGTTACTTGTGATTGTATAAAAAATGATGCTAAAGCAAAAATTCCTACATATGCACCTACTGTTGCAGCTAATAATGAAGCAGCAAAAAGTTGATAAGTTTGTTTAATAAAAATACTTAATTCGCTTGAGCGTGTATTTTCAAATTCTTTTGATCTTGAGTAGTCTCTATCATAAAGACTCATAAAATTCTCCTTGCAAAATTGTTAGATTTTTTAAAATCTTGAGCGAAATCTAACATATTAGACTAAATAAAAAGTTAATTTATATAATATCTTAATGCTTAAATGAAATCTTTGCTGAAATTTTGTTATAATTTCAAGATTTTAGTTTTAGGTTGGTTTTATGGAAAATCTTATTAGCGGTGCGATTAAGTTTATGCAAGAAGACTTTAAGGAGCATGAAGAACTTTTTGAAAGTCTAAAAAATAAGCAAAATCCCCATACTCTTTTTATAGGTTGTTCTGATTCTAGAGTAATTCCAAATTTGATCACTAATACGGGTCCAGGTGAGCTTTTTGTAATACGAAATATTGCAAATATAGTTCCACCTTATCGCGTTGGAGAAGATTACTTGGCGACAACTTCAGCAATAGAGTATGCTTTAAATTCATTGCATATTAAAAATATCGTCGTTTGTGGCCATAGTAATTGTGGAGGTTGCAATGCTCTTTATTATTCTGATGAAGAGTTAAATAAAATTCCTAACGTGAAAAAATGGCTTACTATGTTAGATCCGATAAAAAAAGATGTGATGATTTTTGCAAGAGACGATTTGGCTATGCGTTCATGGCTTACAGAAAAATTAAATTTAGTAAATTCTTTGCAAAATATACTTACTTATCCAGGCGTGCAAGAAGCTTTAGATGAAGGAAAAATAGAAGTACATGCTTGGTATTATATTATAGAGACAGGTGAAATTTATGAGTATGATTTTAAAGCAAAAATTTTTACTTTAATACAAGATAGGAAAGTTCAATGAAGAAAATTATTTTTAGTTTATGTTTTTTTATTTTATACCTTGGAGCACAAGAATTTAAATTTATTGATGCGAATATTAGTAAAGAAGATGAAGGAATTTATGCTTTAGTTGAAAAATATGTTGATCTTAACAATCAAATTAAAGAATTTAAGAAAAACAATGATGAAAATTCAAGCACTTTTAATGGTATTTTAAGTGAATTTGAAAAAGACAAAAAGACTATTTTAGCAAAAATACCCGATATGATAGTAGGACAAAAGATTAATGAAGAGGCAGTGGCTAGATTTTTAAAAGCAAAAGAAAAATTACTAGATGTTCAAAAAAAGAATATTAATAAGCCTTACATTTATACAGATGCCACTCTTAATCTAGTTTATTTTAACATTGTGGAAAGTTTTTATTCTTCTTTGTTTGAAGTGGAAAAACTTTTTAAAAATACAGCAAGTAGTGAAGATTTAATTGCTACTGTTGATAAGGCAATGGAAAATTTACAAAATTCTTCTAGTGTAAATTTAGATAGTTTTAAAAGCAAAATTACAAATCCAGAAGAATTGGAAAAAATTACCCTAAAAGAAAGATATATTGCTAATGCTCTAGATTCTTATTCTGAAATTCTTAAGTATTTACGATCAAATGCAGATTTGCTTGAAAGTAATTATATTTTTTCACTACTTGAGCTTCAAGTTTGGATAGATCGTATAAACGAGGCAATTGGGGTAAGTTTTGTTAATATCGGAAAAATAGTAATTTCTGCTTTGGTTTTAGTTTTTTTTATATCTTTAAGACGTTTTTTTGCAAATATAGTATATTTTTTCCTTGTTCGGCTTTTTTATAGAAATAAAAATGATGTAGATGATATTAAAGTTATTTTTATTGAGAATATTAAAAAACCAGTGAGTTTTTTTCTGATTGTTTATGCTATTTCGATTTGTCTTACTATAGCAACTTATCCTGCACCTTTAAGTATTAATTTGAGTAATTTTTTCCACATAATTTATGCGGTTTTGATTGCATGGCTTATTTTAAAAATGCTTGATGGTTATGGAATGGTACTAGTTTCTAAGCTTGCTCAAAAAAGCGGAAAAAAAGAAGTTGTAAATTTAATTATTAAAATTTTATATTTTGTTATTATTATCATAGCTTTATTATATATCCTTGCTCAGCTTGGTTTTAATATTTCAGCTATTATTGCATCTTTGGGAATTGGCGGTTTAGCTGTTGCTTTAGCAGCGAAAGATATAATTGCAAATTTCTTTGCTTCTATACTTTTACTTTTTGATAATAGTTTTAATCAAGGAGATTGGGTAGAGGTTTCAGGTATAGAAGGAACAGTAGTTGAAATAGGACTTAGAAAAACTACTATTAGAACTTTTGATAATTGTCTCGTATTTTTACCAAATTCAACTATTATGGGGGCTAATATCAAAAATTGGAGTAAAAGACGCATGGGTCGCCATGTTAGAATGTATTTGGGTGTTGGTTATGATGCTACTCCTGAAAAATTAGATCAATGTGTAAAAGATTTGAAAGAATTTTTGGATACAAGTGATTTGGTAGCTCACGATGAGGATAGTGCATTAAAATATGGTGATCATACGACAAAATATCGTCAAAATCTTGTATCTATTAACGATTTAGAAGGCTATAAAAATGCTTGTTATGTGGCTTTAAGCGAATTTGCAGATAGTAGTATTAATATAGAGCTTTATTTTTATACCAAAAAAATAGGCGCAAAAGATTTTAGGGAAGCTAGACAAAGCTTAATGCTTGAGTTTATGCGTATAATCGAAAAAAATGGTTTAACTTTTGCTTTCCCAAGTCGCAGTATTTATATAGAAAATTTACCACCTCTTGATTTGCAAGCAAAAGCTATAAAATAGCAAGATTTTATCTTGCTATTTTTTAAACCGGCATAACGCGTATATTTGGACTTAATTCTTCTTGTAAAATCGTTTCAATAGCATAAAGTGTCGCACCACTTCCACTAGAACAACCACTACAAGCACCAAGATAACGAATATAAACATCAATTGCTGCACCTTCAGCCTTTTGTATATCAATCACTTCCAAATCTCCACCATCATTATGAAGCATAGGGCGAATTTCAGCATCTAAAACACTTTCAACTGCTTTTAATTGTCCTACTACGGTCATTTCATCAAAAGCCACATCACTTTTCATTGTATTTTTGAGTTTTTCTCTATCCATCTCGGCTCTGGTTTCAGCTAAAATATCTACAAGGTAATAATCTCTTTTTTCATGTCCGCCTGGTTTGATACAGGACTTGCAAAAAGCACCTGCTTTAGTATATTGTGTGATTTCTTCTACACTATGCAAATCATTAAGTTTAATCACTTCTTTAATGGTTCCAAGACTTACTCTAGCGCACTCACAAACTATAATTTGATCTTCAAAATCTTCAGGACTTATACCTTTATAATGAGCTGCTGCTTGTTTGATTACATCATAAGCCATAACCGAACAGTGCATTTTTTGAGGTGGAACAGCTGGAGTTTCTGGATTATCACGCATAGCAAATTCCACATCTAAATTTGTGATTTTTACTGCTTCATCTACAGTTTTTCCTATGCAAAGATCTACCATAGTATCACTACTTGCTATAGCTGTACCACAACCAAAACTTTTAAATTTTGCATCGATAATTTTATCAGTTTTTTCATCTACAAGCCAAAAAAGTCTTACTGCATCGCCGCAACTTTCTGCGCCAAAATCAGCTACGATCAATTTTGCATTGCGTGCTTTAGCATCTTCTTCGCTAAATTCTCCCATATGTTGAGGATTATTCATTCTATCTTGAACTTTTTGTGAATACTCATCCCAAATGGATCCACCAATTAAACTATTTTTTCCCATTTTTCATCCTTATTTGTAATTATTTGGATTATAAGCATAAGTACAAGAAATTGCTCTTAATCTCTGTGTCGCATTTTTAATTTGTTTTGCTGCATAATCAATTTCTTCTTCAGTGTTAAAACGTGACAAAGAAAGTCTTAAAGCTGTATGCGCTAAATCATGCTCCGCACCGATAGCTTCCATAATAGGATTGCTTTCTAAAGCTTCACTTGCACAGGCTGAGCCCGTACTTGCAGCTATACCATTTTTATTTAAATCCCAAAGCATTGCTTCGCCTTCAACACCTTTAATACTTGCTAAGATTGTATTAGGCACACGGTGTTCCCTTTTTCCAACCACTGTTGTATCAGGCAAGGCTAAAATTTGATCTTCTAGTTTATCTCTTAAACGGCGTATATGAGAATCTTCAAAATCAAGCATAGTATTTGCAATACGCAAAGCCTCGCCCATAGCCACTATATAAGGCACATTTAAAGTTCCGCTTCTACGACCACCCATGTGTTCTCCACCGTGTAAAAGTGGAGTAAGTTTAAGTCCTTTTTTTATAAAAAGTCCACCCACACCCTTTGGTCCATGAAATTTATGAGCCGAAAATGAAGCAAAATCAACTCCTACTTGAGTTAAATTAACCTTTATTTTACCTACTGCTTGAGTAGCATCTGTATGAAAAAGAGCGCCAAATTCATGTGCAAGTTCCGCCATCGCTTTAATATCAAAAATCATACCTGTTTCATTATTTGCCCACATAACACTTACAAGTGCTGTTTTATCGCTAATCACTTTACGTAAATCTTCTACAGTAGAAACCCCTTCTTCATTTACAGGGAGTTCTATGACTTTTACTCCAAGACTTTTTAAAAAATAAGCAGCAGCAGTAACAGCAGGGTGTTCTACGCTAGAAATAATCACTTCATTGCGTTCCTTATCTAAAATATGATCAAAATACACACCCTTAAGCACCCAGTTAATGCTTTCTGTTGCACAGGATGTTACAACTATATCATCTAAGTCATTTGCTCCAAGCCCTGCATAAAGTTTGTCCAAAGCTTCTCTTAAAGCAGGATGTGTTGTGCTTCCATATTGATGAAGGCTATTTGGATTTCCATACATATCCTTTAAAAAAGGTAGCATCAACTCATAAGCATTAGGATCAAGCATCGTCGTTGCATTGTTATCTAAATATACTTTCACTTTAAAATCCTTAATTTATCCTTAACTTTAATTAGGATATTTTTTATCTTTATTCGAAAACGGATAATAACAAAAATTTATAAAAATTAGGTTAAAAATTATAACAAAAATAAAATGTTAAAGTAAAATTTTAAAGTGAAATATTTTGTGAATTTTATCATAGTAAAAACGAGAAATGTTATTTCTTAAATTTTTCTTCGTAATACTTTACTATTTTTGAATCTTCTTTGACTGTATGTTTAAAGATAAAATCTTGAACAACGAGATCTAGCTTTTCAGTCATTATATTTACAAATTTAGCTTCACTGATGATAATTTCTTCAATTTCTAAGATAATTTTTCTGTGAATTCTTGTATGATGGTTGATATAAGGATATTCTATTTCTCTCATAAAGGCTTCTTCATCTGAAAAATGTCTATTGATCATTATCAACAACTCTCTTAAAACAATTTTTAATTCTTTTGTTTCAACATGACGTTGGCTCATTAAAGAGAGTTTTTTAGAAATTTCAAAAAGTTCTTTATGTTGATGATCTAAAAGATCATTATTCATTGAAATAATTTTTTCACTATAAATCATGGTTTTGACTGTTTTTATATTTATATTTTTTCGGGAGCGGATTATAATGTTATAATACTTAAAATTTTATTAATTACTCATATAAAAATTATTATTATTGAAATATTTATAATTTATATATTTTTTATAAAAATTATTTTAAACCATCACAGACATATAAGAGTTTAGAATTTTATTTATATTTGCTTGTTTTTGGCGACGTTCTAGAAAATTTTCTATAGAATTAGAGCGTAGTTGATTTACTTCTTCTAATCTTTGCGTGTCTTGACTTTGGTTTTGATATTGTTTTTTAAGAGTATCAAAATCATTGCGAGTTTGATCGATATAAATTTGAAATATTGAGCTTGAATTTGCAAATTCTCTTAAATCCATATCTTTTTGGTAGTTAATATATTGTTGAAAAAATACAGATAGTTTGTCTTGAGTACTTGTTTTTTTATCTATACCATTAACATAAAGATAAAGATCAAAACTCATCTTTTTTTCATTTTCTTTTTTAATGTAATCTTCTATATCCATTTCGCCTTTAAGAATTTTTTGTAAATTTTGATGAGAGCTCAGTTCTAGAGTGATAGGTTTCATAAAAAAGTTAAATTCTTTTTCATTTTGGGTTTTTATATCATGGTAGATAAAATTCATTAAAAGACCAGATTTTGATACTTCTGCATTTTTAGTTAAATAAGGTTTTAAAATTTCATTAGAAGAAGTATTTTCTATGGCTTTATTAAAATGAAAATTAGTTATTTTATTATCTAACATTAAGGTATTTAAATTTGTGATATTGCTTAATGCTAAATCAATTTCTTCTTGATTGTTGTAAATTCTTGAAATTTGGCCCAAAAATTCTCCATTATCTGTTGAAAAACCTGATGATAGTTTTGAAATAAAATCGCGATTTAAATAAGCATTATCATCTTGTAAAAATTCTGAATTTATAGATTTTAATGAACTATAATAGCTATTTAAAAGATAAGGTAGATCAATTTTATTATAATTTAAAATTTCATCTTGTTTTGCAAGTTCTTTTGCTATACTTCTAACGCTTTTAATATTGATATCATAAGATTCTGGTATATTGGCAATTTTATTTAAATCTTTATCGAAAAAACCTTCTTCATTGATTCTAAATCCAAATTCACTAGCATAAGTGGTATTATTAAAAATATAACTTAATTGTTCTAAGCTATTTTCATTTCCTTCTTGTTCTAAAGCTTTGCTATCTTTAATCAAATTTAGAGCAGAGCTATTTTGTAAAGGATTAGATAAAGTTAAATTTTGATACGGATTTGCCAAATTTATAGTCATTTTAAATCTTTCCAAAATATTGCTGATTTTTTATAAGCAAAAGGTGTGCCAAGTTTTTTAAAAATTAAATTCAGTCAAAAATTAGAAAACATTTGATAGTATTTAGCTTTTCTTTTAATTTGAAAAATAAAAATTTATCTAAATAAGGAAAGCGTATGCCAAAGATGAAAAGCGTTAAAAGCGCAGTTAAACGCTTCAAAGTAGGTAAAAATAAAATCAAAAGAGGCTCAGCTTTTAGAAGTCATATTTTGACTAAAAAACCTGCAAAAAGAATGCGTGATCTTCGCACAGCTAAATATGTGCATAGCACAAATGTAAAAGCTGTTGAAAAAATGCTAGGAATTTAAGTTTTTGACTAAAAGTCATTCAAACTCCCCTCTGAGATAAAATTTCAAGGGTAAGCTCCAAATTTGGACGCCACTTTATGAAAGGAAATAAAAATGGCAAGAGTAAAAACAGGTGTCGTTAGACGTCGCAGACACAAAAAAGTTTTAAAATTAGCACGTGGTTTTTATAGTGGACGCCGCAAACATTTTAGAAAAGCGAAAGAACAATTAGA
The DNA here is from genome assembly GCF_004379075.1 of Campylobacter sp. US25a. NCBI lineage: Bacteria > Pseudomonadati > Campylobacterota > Epsilonproteobacteria > Campylobacterales > Campylobacteraceae > Campylobacter > Campylobacter sp. US25a. Next base: position 11,100 of record NZ_RYYM01000007.1, on the reverse strand, counting down.
AAGAAGTCTAGTCTATGCTTATCGTGATAGACGCCGCAAAAAAAGAGACTTTCGCCGTCTTTGGATTGTGCGTATCAATGCTGCTTGTAGGCTTAATGATTTAAGTTATTCAAGATTTATCAATGGTCTTAAAAAAGCAGGTATTGAACTTGATAGAAAAATTCTAGCAGATTTAGCTATGAATGATGCTGCTGCTTTTGCAAAAATTGCAGAGGCTGCAAAAAAAGCACTTTAATTTTTTAGTATAAGAATTTCAAGATTTTTGATTCTTGAAATTCTTATTTTTTTTAATATTGATTTAATTTAGCTAGAACATCTTCATAACATTTGAGTTGATTTACATTTTTTTCAAAATCTTTGCCGACATTGCTTCTTTGTTTTAATTTATCTGAAATTTCTTTACCTGAATTTATAAGATTTGAAATGATTTTGGAAAATTCATTGGATTTATCCCTTATAAAATTCATTTCTTGAGTACTAGAATTGGAACTTTTTGCAATGGATTGTATGGTCTGAATAACTAATTTAATGGCTCCTTCCATTTCACCTAGACCCATTTGGGTATTTTCTGAAAGTTTTCTAACTTCATCAGCTACAACTGCAAATCCACGACCAAGTTTTCCAGCTCTAGCAGCTTCTATACCTGCATTTAAAGATAAAAGGCTAGTTTGTTCAGCAATCCCTGAAATAAGATCTAAAATACTATTTAATTGATCTATATTTTTCAAAGAAGATTGCACTTCTTTTTCTAAATTCATTTTTTCTTCGCTTTGGTAAAGGTTGTATTCTAAGTAGTTAGTGAAATTGGTAAAACTTTCACTAATGGTTGTAAGACTTCTTCTTATATTTTCAAGTTCTTCAAAAATTTCTTTAAATATACTTGTATTTTTATCAATTTCTGATGTATTTTGTTTGAGTTGATTTAAAATTATTTTATTAATCTCATTTGTCATTTCTAGTTTTTGAGCTCTTATATTAAGATAATAGTATTTAAAATCGCTGTATTTTTGTATGAAAGTTTTTAAATATCTAGGTTTGAAATCATTAAAATTTTCAACTTCATAAAAAAATATTGCCACTAAACTTTTTGCAATTCCCACTCCATAAATTTCCCCAAAACTAGAAAAACCAACTATAGGAAAATCATTAAAATGGATTTGATTTAAATGTTCTTTGTTGTGAAGTCTTCTTAAGATACAATCATTAAAAATTGCTCCTAGTGGTTTTGGTTTATTAAGAGAAAATTTTTCGTAATCTTTTTTTTATGGATTCAATAAAATTTGTTTTTTTAAGCAAGCTTAATTCTTGAGCGCTTTCTATATCACAATAACTAAATAATGTTTTATCTGGGTTGATTTCCATAGGGGAAATAAGATAGTCTTCTCCAATTTTTAAAGCAAAAGTATATTCTTGCATTTTATTTTTAAGTTCTTCAAAAGTACAGTTAAAATAATTGCATAAAGCTTCAACCGCGTTGATGGATTGAAAGGTTTTTTTATCAATAAATTCACGTACCGTCCTATCATATAAGCTTGCATCAAGTATGGTAAAGGTGATATTGCTTTGAGGATTAAAATTTTGAGACTTCATTAAATCAAAACGGTATTTAGGTTTAAATTGGACATGTATGCTTAAAGCTTGATTTTTTAATATTTCTCCATTATAAAATATAAATGTTCCGCTAAAGTCCATATTTCCACTAGATCCACCTCCTACTAAAGCACAAGGATAGGGGTTGTGTTTGTATAAAAGTTCCAAAAGAGAACTTTCGCTTTGACTTAAACCATCATAAATTAAATAATGCAAAGTATTTGTGCAGTGTGCTTCAAAAGGTATATTTATAGATAAAACTTCTTTTTCTATCAGTTTTTTTCTTTCTGTATAATCTTTTATATTGCTAAAAAGCTTGATTTTATTTGTGCAAAGATTTTCTATCATATCCTCGCTAAAAAGCATCAAACTTATTCCTTGGATATTTTGTTTATAGGGACTGTTTTCAATATTTGAGTTAGAATCAAGGTTGCATAATAAATCAGTAGCACTGCTTAAGATGATATCACATTGCTCATTTATAGAATTTTGAATCTTATTTCCTATGATTGCTAGGTTAAGTTGATACGACACAAAACCTATGATTAACTTTGGCTTGATATTTATTTTTTTAATTTTTCTTCAAGTTCATTTTCTTGAAGAAATAGAGCTTCTAAAGCTTTTTTACTCTCTTCTTTTTGCGCTGAGCTTTTATTTTTAAAATTAAAAAACATTGATTAAACTCCGTTAAAATTATTTTAATTTGTTAGTTAATTAAAAATAATATAAAATTTTAGTATTTATAATTTTTATTATATCTTAAAGTAACAAAAAATGTAATAAGTAAATTAAAATTTAGATATAATCATAAATTATAATAATACTAACTTCAAGGATAAATCAAATATGATTGGAGATATGAATGAGCTTTTATTAAAAAGCGTTGAAGTATTGCCACCTTTACCCGATACTGTAAGTAAGTTAAGAAAATATGTGAGCGAGGCTAATTCAAATATAGAAACCATGAAAGTTGCTGAAATCATTTCAACTGATCCATTGATGACGGCTAAGCTTTTGCAATTAGCAAATTCTCCTTATTATGGTTTTACAAGGGAAATTACAACCATAAATCAAGTGATTACTTTATTAGGCATTGGTAATATTATCAATATAGTTACGGCTGATTCCATTAGAGATAGTTTTAAAATAGATGTTTCACCTTATGGTTTGGATACACAAAATTTTTTAAAAACTTGCAACGAAGAAGCAACTTTTATCACAAATTGGCTTAATGATGAAGATAAAAAACTTTCTCATCTTTTAGTTCCTTGTGCAATGCTTTTAAGACTTGGTATTGTTATTTTTTCAAATTTTCTTATACAAAATCACAGAGAGAAAGAATTTTTAACTTTTTTAAATGAAACTAAAATTGAAAATATTGCTTTAGCAGAGAATGAATTTTTAGGTGTAGATCATATTTCTTTCTTGGGATTTTTGTTGAATCGTTGGAATTTTGATGATGTTTTGATTGAAAGCATATGTTTTGTTCGCACTCCTCATGCTGCTCGCGAAGAAGTGAAAAAATCCGCTTATGCTCTAGCAATAACAGATCATCTTTTTGCTCCACATGATGGCTCTTCTCCATTTAACGCAAAAGCTGCAGTTGCTTTACTTGAAGAGGCAAAAACTCAAGGAATTAATTTTGATTTAAACAATCTTTTATCTAAGCTTCCTAGCAAAGCTAAGGAAAATTTAAACAAAGAAGATTAAAGAGCCTTTTTAAGGCTCTAAATTGTAGTGATGAAAAGTTTAATCTTGCCACCTAATGAATTTTTAGATCACTATATTTTAAACGCTGAATTTCATCGTTTTGCTGGAATTTCAAAAAATGCTTATAAATTTTGGAAAAATGTAGAAATAGGTAGATATCAAGGAACAAGAATTATATTTTTGCATAGAAATTGCATTTTAGAAAAACATCAGCAAGCTTTAAGGCAATGTAGTGGTTTAAATGGTTTTGTATTGGCAAGTGCTTTTTGTTCTTTTACTGGATTAGCCCCCTCTCATTTAGTGGAAAAAAATAATTCTTCTATTTACAAACTTTTAGAGCTTAAGGAGATTTGTGGGATTAAATTTGTTAATCTAAAAAAATTTTATGATTTTTTAGGGCTAAATTATCATCAGCATATTTATATAGAAAAATGCCATTTTTTTAGCCCAGCTCCTTTTGAAAAGCGTATTAAAATCACTGAGAGTATGTGCGTTGGGTATTATTAAGATATAAATTACAAGCCCTGTGAAGACATTGCTTGTAATTTAAAGATGAAAATTTTGTATTTTAATCCATCTCATAAAAATCATCATCATTGTTATCATCATCGTATTCATAATCATCATCATCGTAATTATAATTTTTATGGTGATTTTGTGGATATTCTTCATCTTCGTTTTCATAATCATCGTAATTTAAATCTTCTTCATCTTCATAAGCCATTGTTTTCTCCTTAAATAAAAATACAAAGCTTATTTTATCTTAAATTTGTTTGGTTTTGCTATAATTTTTATAATTTTTTAAAAGGTGAATTTATGAAATTAAGTCATTTAGATAAAAACAATCATCCTAAAATGGTAGATGTAAGCGATAAAAATATTACTTCAAGAATAGCCACAGCTAGCGGTATGATATATATGAGTCAAGAAGCTTTTGATGTAATTAAAAACAATACCGCAAAAAAAGGTCCTGTTCTTCAAACAGCTATTGTTGCGGCTATAATGGGGGCTAAAAAAACAAGTGAAATTATTCCTATGTGCCATCCTTTAATGCTTTCTAAAGTTGAAACTGATATTGTGGAATTTGTTAAAGAATGTGCATTTAAGCTTATTGTAACAGTTAAGTGTGAAGGTAAAACAGGGGTTGAAATGGAAGCTTTAAGTGGGGTTAGTATAGGACTTTTAACTATATATGATATGATCAAGGCTGTAGATAAATCAATGAGGATTACGGATATAGTGCTTGAAAGCAAAGAAGGAGGCAAAAGTGGTAAATTTGTGCGATCTTAAAAAAGAACCTCAGATCAATTATCCTACTTTTTGGGACTATAAGGTGATTTTTGAGGTGCATGTTAGGGCAAGTGAAATTTTTCAAGAAATTTTAGGTCAAAGAGAATATAAATTTGAACACTCGAATTCAAGTGCGAGCGGAAAATATCAAAGTTATTTATTAAATGTTTATGTTGATAGCAAAAAAGATCGTTTGGATATATTTGATAAATTAAAAGCTAAAGCAAAATTTGTACTTTAAGAAAGAAGGAAAAATGAAAAATACTTTAATTATTTTTGAAAATTCTTTATCAAATCTTGGTAAAGATGAAGCAAGAGATTTGCTTGAAGACTTAAGTTTTAATCTTGCATATAAGCAAATTTCACATAATCCTCATGAAACAAAAAAAATTTTAAATTCTCTTTTGGTTGAATTTTTAACTATTTTAAAAAAACTTGATTTTTGTGACGATGAAAATGTTTCAAAGGTTATTAAGGCTCTGGTAAAAGCAAGTGTCGCAGATGCTCAAAATTCGCTTTATGAGTATATTAGTGAAGCTGAATTATTAAACAAACAGATTGAAAATCAAAAGAATTTGATTAAAAATCAAATCAGCGATAATTTTTTTGAATTCGAGAGTATTTTACAAGAATGTTCTTTTTGTAATGAATTTAGCGGTGGTTTAAATGATGCTATTTTATTTGATATAGAAATGCTTGGAATTTTAAAAGAAACTGCTGAAAGTGCTTTTTTAACCACATTAGAAAAGGCTGAAGATATAGAACTTACAAGTAGCGAAATAGCTAAAAATCTCGTATATAATGCCATTTGTGAAGCTCATTTTGAAAAAGAAAGAATTTTAAAAATTTCAAGTATTATTTTAAATACTGCTTTTGAAATAGCTAATGAATCTATGGCTTATGCAAAAGATCTTTGTTTAGGCGTGATTAAAGGCACAAGAGATGGTATTGTTTTAGCAATGGAAAAATTTAAAGCTTCATTAACTTATGCAAATTTTGAAGAAGATGTTAGTTTAAAAAGCAAAGAACTAATAGGTATAGAAGATGATTTTATTGCTCTTTTAAAAAAAGAGATTCAACTACAAAATGATCCTTGTAAGAGTATAGTTGAGAATTTGCTAGAACATGAGCTTGATAATCTTTTTGCTAAATTTAGACGTCTTGCAGGTGAAAGCAGAGAGCAATTAATATTAGTTTTAAATGATATTAAGAAAAATCCAAAGATTAATGATTTTAATAAACTTACTCAAAGAAAATTAAATCGTTTTAAACAAGAAATTTTTGAATTAGAAAAAATTGCTAGTGAAAAATACAAAGATTTAAATTCTAAAAAAGCTAAAAAGCTCGGTGTAAGACTTTGGGAAAAAGCAAAAAAATTTGTTAAAAAATAATATCCCATTTTTGGGATATTAAATATCTATTTCTATACCTACAGGTGCGTGATCAGAGCCAAAAATATCATCTCTTATGAAAGCGTTTTTAAGTTTATCTTTTAAACCCTTTGAAATGAAAAAATAATCAATCCTCCAGCCTACATTTCTTTCTCTTGCTTTCATTCTATAGCTCCACCACGAGTATTTTTCTTTGATTTCGCCATTAATTTCTCTAAAAGTATCTATAAAACCAAGTTTTAGCAAATCATCAATCCAAGCTCTTTCTATAGGTAAAAAACCTGAAGTATTGGCATTGGCTTTTGGATGGGTAAGATCGATTTCTTTATGAGCGGTATTAACATCACCACAAATGATAATTTCAAACCCATCTTTTAAAAGCTTATCTAAATACACTAAAAAATCTGCATAAAATTTCATCTTAAAATTTAAACGCTCTTCATCTTTTTGACCATTTGGAAAATAGATATTAAAAAGTGCGATATTTTTAAAGCGGTGTTCTAAAACCCTGCCTTCTTCATCATCAAAAAATTCACATTTTTTTACTTCGCTATCAAAATTACAAAGACTCATTACCCCAGAATATCCTGCTCTTTTGGCAGAATTAAAATACATGTGCTTAAAAGGATATTCATAAATTTTTTTAGGAAATTTATCTTCATGTGCTTTGATTTCTTGAAAACCTATAAAATCAATTTTTTCTCGTGCTATCCAATCAAGTGCATTTTTATCACAAATGGCTCTTAAGCCATTGACATTCCATGAAAGTAGTTTCATTATTTTCCTTAAAATTGTCATTAAAAGTGTAAATCATAACATAAAAAGATTTAAAACTACAATCCATTTAAAAAAATTCAATAAAATTAAAACCTTAAATTTGAAGGTGGGATTTATATGCTTAGATTAACTTGGTTTTGGTTTACTTTTTTTAATTCTTTAATGATTGCAATATTAAATTTTAATTTATTTGAGTTTGTGTATGAAAAAAACAATCAAAATTGGTTTATAACTTTTGTTTTTATTGTGGCCTATTTTGCCCTTGTTCACGTGGTTTGCTCTTTACTTTTTATAAAGTTTTTTACTAAATTTTTTTCTATATTATTTATAATAGCATCTTTTTTAAGTGTTTATTTCATTAGTTTTTATGGAGTGCTTATAGATTCTGATATGATACAAAATGTTGTTCAAACAGATATCAAAGAAGTAAAGGATTTGTTAAATTTAAAATTGATCTTATTTATTGTTTTGGCTTTGTTGTTGGCTTTTTATGTTGTTAAAGTAAAAATTGATTATGGTAGTTTTAAATCCCATATGAAAATTAAAATTATCAATATAATATCAGGTTTGATTGTGGTTAGTGTAGTTTTAATCCCTTTAAGTAAAACTTTCTTGCCTTTTTTTAGAAACTATAATGAAATAAGAATGTATAATACTCCTTTTTATCAATTTTATGCCGTATATCGCTATTATGTTCGTTTTGTAAAAGCTAAACCAGAATTTAAAACTATAGCTAATGATGCTTATAGAGAAAACAATCACACTAAAAAACTTTTAGTTTTGGTAGTGGGGGAAACTGCTAGAGCGGCAAATTATTCTTTGGGTGGATATACTAAAAATGATACCAATTTTTATACCAAAAAAGATAATGTAGTCTTTTTTGATAATTTTTCATCATGTGGAACAGCAACAGCGGTAAGTTTACCTTGTATGTTTTCTATATCTAAGCGTAGAGATTATTCGAGTTCAGAATTTCAAGAAAATGCCATGGATATACTTTATAAAACAGGTGTAGATGTTGCATGGTTTGATAATAATTCTGGTGGTTGTAAAGGGGTTTGTGATAGATTAGCTTATAAGCAAAAACTTTCTAGTGATTTGGATGAAAATTTACTCACTCCTTTTAAAGAAAAATTAAATCATTTAAGTGATCAAAATATAATAGTTCTTCATTTGCAAGGTTCTCATGGACCAACTTATTATAAACGCTATCCAAATGAGTTTAAAAAATTTACTCCAACTTGTGATACTAATGAACTTTCAAAATGTGATAATAAGGCTTTAATCAACACTTATGACAATACTTTACTTTACACAGACTATCTTTTAAGTGAGATTATAAAACTATTAAAAGAGCAAAAAGATTATGAAAGTTCTTTATTTTATCTTTCAGATCATGGTGAAAGTTTGGGTGAAAACGGTATTTATCTTCATGGTATGCCTTATGCTATAGCGCCAAGTTATCAAACTCATATTCCTGCTATTTTTTGGAGCAATGATGAAAAATTAATGAATTTAGCTAAAGAGCATAAAGGTTTAAAACTTTCTCAAGATAATCTTTTTAGTACTCTTTTAGGATATTTTGATGTAAAAACAAGTGTTTATGAACCAGAATATGATTTATTAAATCCTAAACTTAAGGCAAATCCATGAAGCCTAAATATCATTTTTTAAATAACGCAAGATATGCTTTAGAAGGGATTTTTGCTTTATTTAAAAATGAAATGGCGTTTAGAATTGAACTTTGCATTATTATCCCTGCGATAGTTTTTAGTTTTTTCTTAAAAGTTAGTTTTTTGGAGCATTTGTTATTGGTAAGTGTCTTAATGCTTATCTTAATTATAGAAGCTTTAAATTCGGCTATTGAAGCTTGCGTTGATTTAGTTACTAATGAATGGCATGAAAAGGCAAAAATCGCTAAAGATTGTGCGAGTGCGGCAGTGTTTTTTAGTGTGCTTTTAGCTCTTTTTGTTTGGGGCTTTATTTTATATAGCATTTACTTATGAAATTTGAAAATTTAATACGAGAAATTTTAGGAAAAAAACGTTTTGAATTGTTAAAATTTTTATGTGAAAATGCCGATGAAAATGGTTTTATTATGATTAAAATCAGTGAGCTTGAAGAAAAATTACATCAAAGCAAACCCACTATCATCGCTACTTTTAAGTTTTTAGAAGAAAAAAAGCTTTTTAAGCGCCTTAAGAATGGATTTTATCAGCTAAATATAGGAGGTAAAAATGATACTTAAAAATCCTTTAGATATGCATTTGCATTTAAGAGATAATCAAATGTTAGAACTTATCGCACCTTTGAGTGCAAGAGATTTTTGTGCAGCTGTGATTATGCCAAATTTAATCCCTCCACTTTGCAATTTAGAAGATCTAAAAGCTTATAAAATGCGTATCATTAAGGCTTGTAAAGATAAAAATTTCACTCCTTTAATGACACTTTTTTTTAAAAATTATGATGAGAAATTTCTTCAAAGCGCCAAAGATGAAATTTTTGGCATTAAGCTTTATCCAGCAGGAATTACAACAAATTCAAATGGCGGAGTTTCAAGTTTTGATATAGAGTATTTAAAACCTACTTTAGAGGCTATGAGTGATTTAAATATTCCTTTGCTAGTGCATGGTGAAACAAATGATTTTGTAATGGATAGAGAAGCAAATTTTGCTAAAATCTATGAAAAATTAGCAAAAAACTTTCCAAAATTAAAAATTGTAATGGAGCATATTACCACTAAGGTTTTGTGTGATTTGCTAAAAGATTATGAAAATTTACACGCAACTATTACTTTGCATCATTTGATGATAACGCTTGATGATGTAGTAGGTGGTAAGATGGATCCACATTTATTTTGCAAGCCTATTGCAAAACGCTATGAAGATAAAGAAGCCCTTTGCGAGCTTGCTTTTAGTGGTTATGAAAAAGTTATGTTTGGAAGCGATAGTGCACCTCATCCAAAAGATACTAAAGAGTGTTGCGGTTGTGCGGCTGGAGTTTTTAGCGCCCCAGTGATTTTACCTGTATTAGTTGAATTATTTGAAAAACATTCAAATGAAACAAATTTACAAAAATTTATTTCAGATAATGCTTGTAAAATCCATAATCTTAAATTTGAAAATGACAAAATTATCACTTTAGAAAAACAAGAATGGCAAGTGCCAAATGTTTATGAAGATAAATACAATCAAGTCGTGCCTTATATGGCCGGAGAAATTTTAAAATTTCAATTAAAACATTGATTTCCACCTTTAAGGTGGAAAATTTAAGCTTTATTTACAAGAGTATCTCTGATATCTATAACAAGATAGATCACAAAGAAGCTTAAAAATAAAGCAATAAAACTGACTATCAGCGACAATAAACCAGCTAGAAATCCAATACTAAACATCATAAAAAGAGAATAAAGCAAAGCTACAACAAAACTTATTGCTGCAATTGCATCAAGAATCAAGCGTCCAAATTTGATGATTAAATTTTTAACCATTAAAAACTCCTTTGAAATAATCGGTGAAATTGTAATAAATATAAGCTTAATGTTTTTATAAGTTATTTATAATTAAAAGTTTTATTTTAGATTCTATGGTTTCAATAATATCATTTTCAACAAAAGAACTTACAGTTTCTTTAGAAGCTGTGATTTTGTTCATGTTTAAATGCCATAGAGCATTTTCTATAGCCTCTTCTTTCGTTCTTTGAACTTTGCGTGTTTCATCAAAAACAATCTTATGAAAAAATATATTTTTTTCTAGCAAATAACTTTCTAAATCTTTTTTATAAAAACCTTTAAATTCGGTATTAAAATATTTAAAAATCGGATCTAAAAAATCACTTTTTCTATAATCAGCCCAACCAAGATAAATTTTTGTTTTAGCTAGATTTAAGAAATTTGTATAATCTTTTTCATTTTGTAAAGCAGGGGACATACTTAAAAATGCAAGGTCAAATTTAGCATTAGGATTGTTTTGCATCCAAGTTTCAAAGCTCAAATTTTCGTATTTTATATTGTTAAGATTTAGTTTTTTGGCATCTTCTTGTAAAATTTCAAGCATAGCATTTGCACTATCTAAGGCAAAAATTTCTTTAGCCTCTTTAGCTAAGTGTAAAGTCCAAACTCCAGTTCCACATCCTATATCTATAATGCTTTTATTTTGAAAAGAAATCTTTAAATTTTGTAAATATTCAAAAGTTTGCTTTTGTATGGTGTTTAAAGTGTTTTGATATCTTGCGTAAGTTTTGGCCTTTTTATCCCATAAATTCATATATTTTCCTTGATAAAATATATAAAATCATAGCATAAATTTTTAAAATTCAAGCCCAAAGAAAGGGCTTGAATGAT
>NZ_RYYM01000079.1:0-598 GCF_004379075.1 Campylobacter sp. US25a | reverse complement strand
TTTATTAGTATTTTGTTTTTTGGCTAATATATCCATTGCAATTTTTGCTAAGTAAAGATTTGTTCCTATTCCCGCAGTTGCTGTTATTTGAGTTGTTTTTAAAATTTCAAATAATATGTTTTCAATGAGTTTGTCAGCAGATAGCTTATAATGTTTGATATAAGGAGTTAAATCAATAAATACTTCATCAATGGAGTAAATATGAATGTCTTTTGGATCAAAATACTTTAAATAAATACTGTAGATTTTAGAACTATAGTCTATATATGTTGACATCCTAGGTTTTGCGACAATGTAATCAAGTTCTAAATTAGGATTATTTATTAGTTCAAGATGATTGTATGATTTTGCACTGAAATATTTAGCAATTTTTAAGCGCTTGTAATTGATTGTTTTTACTTTTTGTATTAGTTCAAATAGTCTTAATCTGCCTGATATATTATAAGATCTTAATGCGGGAGATACCGCAAGACATATTGTTTTTTCAGTTCTACTTTCATCCGCAACTACAAGATTGGTATTTAGAGGATCTAATTTTCTTAAAATGCATTCAACAGAAGCATAAAATGACTTAAGATCTATAGCTGCATATTTTTGC
>NZ_RYYM01000078.1:0-608 GCF_004379075.1 Campylobacter sp. US25a | reverse complement strand
ACTTTAAAACCTGATGAATTTGGTATGCTTCCTTTTATAGATGAAATTATGGGAGTAGATTGGGTGATTGATTATAATAAATATAGAATTGCTCGTGATGAATCTGGGGATATATACAAAGCCTTAAGAAGTGATATAGTTGAGGGTAAGATAAAAGATCCAAGGGATATAGATTCTACTTATGAAAGCAGAAGAGAATTTGATCATCATAGGGGAGGGTATTATAATGGCATGGTAACTGGCTATGGAACCGATACACCTAATGATTGGAGTGAAGAAGAAGCACAACTTTTTAATGATACTTTAATATTACATGCCAAATTAGCAGCCCTAACTCCTCCTCAAGGTTATCCTAATGCACCTTATTATTTTACCCCTGAAAATCTAGAATGGTATTACAAAAGACACAAATTAGATGCTAAACTTGATCCAAGAATTCCTGCTATTTATAGATATAATTTTCCGCAAGAACTTCGAGCTAAAATACTAAAATTTGGCGAAGAAAATGGCATTAAAGATTAAAGTAATTGCATAGGCAGACTAGCTACAACTATAATCATGGAAGATGGTTTATATATAGGATGAAAGGATAAAAATGAGTGAAACTT
>NZ_RYYM01000077.1:0-627 GCF_004379075.1 Campylobacter sp. US25a | reverse complement strand
ACTACAGGTGTTCAAGCTTCTAAAGATGAGAATGGTAAGTTAGTTCTTACTTCTGCTGATGGTAGAGGGATTAAAATCACAGGTGGTATAGGTGCTGGAGCTAATATTGCTTTAAAAGAAAACTATGGTCGCTTATCTTTGGTTAAAAATGATGGTAGAGATATAGATGTAGGTGGTACAAATATTAGTGCTGCAGGTTTTGGTGCTACTCAAATCATTTCTCAGTCTTCTGTTTCTTTAAGAGAATCAAAAGGTCAAATTAATGCGAATATAGCTGATTCTATGGGATTTAATGCGACTTTAGGTAGTGGAAAACAAGCGATTACAGGTTATTCTGATGCAGCAGCATTTATGAATGCAGCTGGTTCTGGATTTTCTTCAGGATCTGGATATTCTGTAGGTAGTGGTAAAAATTATTCAGCAGGACTTGAAAATGCAGTATTTGCTAATTCTACGACTTTTTCCGCAGCTTTTAATGTTTCTGCTGGTTCTGGATTTTCTGCTGGATCAAACAATTCTCAATTTGCCACAATGAAAACATCAGCAGCTAATACCCTTGGTGTTAAAGATGAAACTGCAGGTGTAACTACTCTTAAAGGTGCAATGGCTGTTATGGATATAGCAGAA
>NZ_RYYM01000076.1:0-630 GCF_004379075.1 Campylobacter sp. US25a | reverse complement strand
CCTGTTTCAAATCTTGTAACACCGATTTTAGAAGATTGGGTAGCACCGATAGTTGCTTTTACAGTTTGGTTTGAACTTGAACCGATTTGAAATTCTTGATTTGTAAAACCACCGCTTAAAAGTTGCTTACCATTAAATGAAGTAGTATTAGCAATATTATCAAGTTCTTCCATTAATTTATTAATATCTGCTTGAAGCATAGTTCTTGTTTTTAAGCTTTGTCCATCTTGAGCTGCTTGAGTAGCTTTAGTCTTGATAGTATCAAGAATTTTTAATTGCTCATCCATAGCTTTATCTGCAGTTTGTAAGATACCTAAAGCATCATTACCATTTGATATAGCTTGACCTAAAGTATTTGCTTGAGATCTTAAGCTATCTGCAATAGCCATACCAGAAGCATCATCTGCTGCTGAGTTGATTCTAAGACCTGAGCTTAGTCTTGCAAGTGATTGATCTAAGCTTTTAGCATTAAGATCAGAGTTTGCTTTAGCATTTAATGCTGCAACATTTGTGTTAATACGAAATCCCATTTTAAATCCTTTTAAATAAATTCAAGTTCGTCCATGAACTTGTTATAGACTATATCGTTTATAATAAAAATTACTTTATAGGGTTGAGAGAAAAAGTTCT
>NZ_RYYM01000075.1:0-641 GCF_004379075.1 Campylobacter sp. US25a | reverse complement strand
AAACATTAAAGCAGCAAGAATAATTACATATGTTCTAACTTCTCTTTTAAAGCTATCTAGTTTGTTTTCAAGCTTATAAAGTTTAGCACATACTGAATCTTCAGGCTTATCAAGTTTAGCACCTATTGAATATTCAAGCTTATCAAGTTTAGCACATACTGAATATTCAAGCTTATCAAGTTTAGCACCTATTGAATATTCAAGCTTATCAAATCTAGTATTCAAAAGATCTATAGTTGGTAATTTAGAAATGGCTTCTTTAAATTCTCTAAAAGATTTGTCTTTTATTTCTTGAGAATTTATTTGGCTTTCTTTAGCAAATTCGTTAAGAGCTTTAATGAAATTTTCTTCAGTTTGATCTTTAAAATAGATAGAAAATAAAGCTTTTACACCTTCTGAAATATAATAATTTTTCATATTTATACAACCTTTTTTTAATTATAACATAGCAAATTTAAAAATGCAGTTTTTATAAAAATAAATAGAAATTTGTTTTGATTATATTTTACTCAATATTTTTTATTACATCTATGGTTAGTGAATATAATTAATAATTTTTATAAGGGTGTTTTCTGCTTCTTTGTTTTTATTCTTCTTTTTAAAAGCTACATCACAACACTTTATACTCTAAGCTTTTTAAA
>NZ_RYYM01000074.1:0-656 GCF_004379075.1 Campylobacter sp. US25a | reverse complement strand
GGTTTAAGCAAGGGCATTTTTATACCTACCCTAAAGCAAAGAATGCCTATTTTTAGGGACTTTAATTTTTAATTAAGCATTAAAAAGTCTAGGTTTAAGCAAGGGCATTTTTATACCTACCCTAAAGCAAAGAATGTCTATAAATTGGAGATTTATAGTATTTTTAGAATGAAATTTATTTTTCTCAAAAAAAGGGTGTTAAAAAATTTTATACCTACCATACATTAACTTCGTTAATAATATTGCCATTTTTATACCTAACCTAAAGTATTTTTCACCCTTGAAATAGAAAAGTCTTCTTCTCGCCCTTTATCACCTCATTTATTCCCCCTTCTTTATCCGCTACATTTCATTGAATAATTTTCATCATTTATCACCTCATTTATCCCCTCATTTATCACCCCCTTTATACCCCATCTCCCATTCCTCCCTATCTTGCATTCTACGCATTCAAATCTCATCTTAACGCTATCCTTAACACAAATCCTTATAGCCTTTATACTCATTCTTTCTCTCATTTATCACCTCATTTATTCCCTCATTTATTGCCTTATTTATCACCTCATTCTTTCTCATTTACTCCCTATTTTTGCCACTTTTTAAACATATTTCTAGCATAAACTTTCCCTAATATATAAAAATACTCATTTCATACC
>NZ_RYYM01000073.1:0-659 GCF_004379075.1 Campylobacter sp. US25a | reverse complement strand
ATTGATTTAAATAAATATGATTTTGCCTATGATGAAGAAGGTAGAATCATTTGGGCTTTATATGATGATATTGAAAAGGGCAAATTAAAAGATCCAAGAGATATAGATTCTACTCCTGAAAGCAGGAAAGAATTTGATCATTATATGGATGGATATAAAAATGGAATGGAAACTAGATTTGATGCTGATATTCCAAATGATTGGGGTGATCGACAAGCCACTTTATTCAAAGATACCCTAGTATTAAGCGCTAAACTCGCAGCCTTAACTCCTCCTCAAGGCTATCCTAATGCCCCAAGATACTATAGTCCTGAAAGACTAGAAATTATTTATAAAAGACATAAACTTGACAAACTCCTTGATCCAAGAATTCCTGCCATATATAGATATAATTTTCCAGAGGATTTAAGAGCTAAGATAAGAGCTTATGCTAAAGAGCATAATATCAAAGAGTAAAAATAATGAATTTCATAACTAGACTAGCTACTACCATAATCATAGAAGATGGTTTATATATGGGATAAATTAAGAAAGGATAAATAATGAGCGATACTTATAAGATTTATACACCCAATGGATTAGCATTAGATGTGGAAAAAGATACCAATAAAATACTCTTTAAAGAAAATGTTAAGCCCACAGGCAACTATACCGAAGAA
>NZ_RYYM01000072.1:0-667 GCF_004379075.1 Campylobacter sp. US25a | reverse complement strand
TTAAGAGAACAAGAGATTAAAACCTTAGCTAAGACTTTAAAACCTGATGAATTTGGTATGCTTCCTTTTATAGATGAGATTATGGGAGTAGATTGGGTGATTGATTATAATAAATATCAAATTTCTCGCGATGAATTTGGAAGTATGTATAAAGCCTTAAGAAGTGATATAGTTGAGGGCAAAATAAAAGATCCAAGAGATATAGATTCTACTTATGAAAGCAGAAGAGAATTTGATCATCATAGGGGAGGGTATTATAATGGTATGGTAAATGCTTATGGTTATGATATTCCAAATGATCGGAGTGAAGAAAGTGCACAATTAAGAATAGATTCTATGATATTAACTGCCAAACTAGCAGCCCTAACTCCTCCTCAAGGCTATCCTAATGCACCAAGATATTTTACCCCTGAAAATCTAGAATGGTATTATAAAAGACATAAGCTTGACAAACTCCTTGATCCAAGAATTCCTGCTATTTATAGATATAATTTTCCGCAAGAACTTCGAGCTAAAATACTAGCTTATGCTAAAGAGCATAATATCAAAGAGTGAAAATAATGAATTTCATAACTAGACTAGCCACTACTATAATCATAGAAGATGGTTTATACATGGGTTAAATTAAGAAAGGATAGATAATGAGCGAAACTTATGAGATTTATAC
>NZ_RYYM01000071.1:0-691 GCF_004379075.1 Campylobacter sp. US25a | reverse complement strand
GAAATCCAAGATTTTGAAACACTAATCGATATTCTTTCAAAAAACGCCCAAAAATCAAAAAAATAACCCTAAAACGAAAAAAACACATTAAAAAAATCATTTTAGCCTTTTAAAGGCTAATTCTGTCATTTTAAACCCTATGTCCATTCAAGATACACACTTACAATCAAAAAAACATAAAAAAACCTACAAAAACCACAGTCCATTTCAAAACTGCAAAGCATTTTTGAAAATTCGCAAGAACTTCTAAAATAAGCCCTAGCTCTCATATTTATCGCTATAAATCAAGCACAATCAAAAACACACGCCATGAAGAAAATTTTGCAGTTTTTGGCTCTAAAGTCTATTTTTGCCAAAATATTACATGATAACTTGATAATCAATAATGGCAACCATCTAAAAATAGATATTTTAAAAACCTTTTACAGATCGCAAAATGTCGGTAAAACATTGATGATTACTTGCCCGCAATAATAAGCTTTAAATGCCTATATTTGGGCTATACTCTTGCATTATGCCCATTGGCTCAACTTTTTACATTTTTTTCAAAAAAAGCAAAAGAACCTAAAAATAAGGGTTTTAACATAGATAAGCCATGAATATTGATATTTTACTTTTTTATTACACTTTTTAGTATATTTTTTTCAACAATAAAAATTAAATTAATATTAAAAACCCTATAAAATAGTAT
>NZ_RYYM01000070.1:0-771 GCF_004379075.1 Campylobacter sp. US25a | reverse complement strand
TTTACAACAAATACAAAGATTTAGAAGTAGAGATTGATGATAAGGGTAATGTGCTTAGATGGATAGGAGAGATTAATAGAGACAAAAAATATTAGCAAATAAAAAATGATATAATAATGCTTTATATAAGGAATCTTTTATGTTTATAAGTTCTAAAACAGAGTTAATTCAAACTATTAAAAATTTAACAATCAACAATAAAGAAGTTAAACAGATTGATTTTATCAATACTTTAAAAAAATTAGTCAATCCTTTAGCAGTTATAAGAGATCATTTTGTAACTTATCCTTTTGCAATCAATTCGAAATTTATTAGCTTTGATTTAAAGAAAATTTTTTATGGTATAGATCTTTGCACAGGAGTTTTTGACACTCATTTTTCCTTTCATTATGAAATAGATCAAAAGCTTGAAGAAAATAAAGAATTTCTTCTAAAAAGACTTTTATCTTATTTGATTATTGATGAGAAAAGAAATGCAACTGCTTTAGAGGATATAAAAGAACAAAAATATATTATAGATGATTATACTTTTTATTTTAAAGAGTTAAAATCTTTAGAACTTAAAAAATGCACCATGTATCAACTTCCTTGTAATCATCCTTTGTTTAAAGAGTTTAGAAATAAAGAAAAGCAAATTAGTGCTTTTAAAAAGGATGAAGATAGTCCTATTCATGCTTACAATGAAGCTTTACAAATTTTACAAGATTTTGCTAATGGAATTTACAATACAAGTAAAGATAAAACAGGAAGATATATAGAAGATAAAAATAA